>JAAZAQ010000175.1 GCA_012514225.1 Clostridiales bacterium
CGGTAGTCCCCGGCGTCGGAGAATTGCGAAAACCGGAAGCGCAGCCCGGTCTTTTCCTCCATGCGGCTGAAGAAGAGGTTCTCTCCCCAGACGCGCCCGCTGTCCGGCGGCTCGAAGCCCATCATGGACATTTCCATTCCATCTGTCGCGTTGGAAAGCGCGGGCGACAAATAAGACAGGGCGAGAATGGCAAGCAGCAGCGCGGCGAGGGATTTCTTCAAAACCAAACCTCCGGATGAAGCAAGGTATACGCCAGCCTGCCCTGCAGGGCGAGGTCCAGCAGCCACAGCAGCAGCAGGTGGCCCGGATAGGCGGCGTAGCCCAGCCATTTGGGCATGCGGTAGCCGCTGTGGGTGTCGATGAGCATCAGCGGCAGCGCCAGGACGGCCAGGGACTGCAGTTTGAACAGACCCAGAAACTCGTTGACGGCTCCGTTAAACCGCGCGAAGGGCGAGTCCGCGGGCTGGATGAGCTCCACCCGCGGGAACACGGAGCTGCCCCCGCCCCAGTACAGGCAGAAGGCGACCATCAGCGCGGCGAGCCCGCCCCGGCTGTCCCTTGCGAAATACATCAGCAGGATGAGCAGCACGCCCCGCCAGCCATAGTCCATCCGGAAGGCCGACGCCAGCAGCAGGCACAGGGCAGGCCCCCACACCTGGCTGCCGTACCACTTCAGGCGCACGCCCTGGATGGCCAGAAGCCCAAGCAGCAGCGTAGCCATGACGTTGAACTCCATCAGGTTGTGGGACAGCGCCAGCATGTAAAAGGGCTGGGAAACGACCGCCATGAGCAGAAGCCGCAGGGCGTAAAGCCGCCAATCCCGTGTTTTTTCCGCGCCGACGGCGACGCCCCAGGCGAACAGGGGGAAGGCGATGCGGCCGATGACGCGCAGCAGGGTGACGGAGGGGAAGAAAACCACGCCCACGTGATCGACGATCATCGTGAGGATGGCGACCAGCTTGAGCAGGGACTGGTCCCGGTTCGGCCTGGCCGGGGCGGGCGACCGTGCGTTCAATTCATTCATCTCCTGCGCAGTATAATTCGCCCGGTGCGGGCTTGCAAGCGCTACGGCCGCGCCTTGCCGGGTATCCTTTTTGTATGGTAGGATACCAATCTGGGGGAACCGCCGGAAATCCGTTGGGTATCCGCGGTTCCGCCCCGAACGAAGGAGTTCCCGAATGCGTGTTTTGATTACCAACGACGACGGCATTTTCGCGCCGGGCATCCAGACGCTTGCCAAGGTGGCCGCCGAGGCCGGGCACAGCGTCGTGGTCGCCGCGCCCGCCAACCAGCAGAGTGCGACCGGGCACCGGCTGACCATCAACGAGATGCTGCTGGTGACAGAGATGGAGATGGACCCGCGGTTCAAGGCCTACGCCGTGGGCGGCACGCCGGTGGACTGCGTGCGGATTGGGCGCCGGGTCAGCGACGAACCCTTCGACTTTTGCCTTTCCGGCATCAACGACGGGGTCAACCTGGGGACGGACCTGTTCTATTCCGGCACGGCCGCCGCCGCGCGCGAAGCCTCGATGCTCTACCTGCCCAGCATGGCCGTGTCCATCCAGACAGGCGCGGACGAGGACATGCGCAGGATGCTGGCGGAACACGCGATGATGCTGATGGACTACATCATGAAGCGCCCCATGCCCCGGCTGACATTCTGCAACCTCAACGCCCCCGCCCTGCCGCGCAGCCAGGTCAAACCCGCGCGCATCGTGCCCATCAGCCAGAGCTTTTACCTGGACGAGTACGTCGAGCGCGTGAACCCGCGCGGCCAGAAGTATTTCTGGATCAAGGACGGCATCGTCATCGAGGAGCCGGAGGACGGCTCCGACATCCAGGCGCTGCGCACCGGTCACATGACCGTCACCTTCGTGGGCGGGTTCATGGACAACAACCAACTGTATTATCCCGCCCTGGAACATGTCCTCAACGACTGAGGTCCTCGTCGTCGGCGGCGGGCCCGCCGGGATGGCGGCGGCGCTGTCCGCGCTGGCTGCCGGGGCACGGGTCACGCTGCTTGAGCGCAACGAAAAGCTGGGCAAAAAACTGTATATCACCGGCAAGGGGCGCTGCAACGTGACCAATCTGTGCGGCCGGGACGCCTTCCTGGAGCAGGTGCCGCGCAACCCCCGGTTTTTAAACGCCGCGCTGGATTTCCTGAGCCCCGCGGATTTGGTGGACTGGCTGAAAAGGCTGGGCTGCCCCACGGTGGCCGAGCGCGGGAACCGCGTCTTCCCAGAGAGCCAGAAGGCCTCCGACGTAACCCGCGCGCTGTCGGGAGGCCTGGCGGGCGCGGACGTCCGGCTGGGCGCCGGCGTCTCATCCCTCATGACGGAGCAGGGTTCCGCGCTGGGCGCGCGTCTGGACAGCGGCGCGGAAATCCGCGCCAGGGCCGTCGTGGTCGCGACCGGGGGTCTTTCCTACCCGCTGACGGGTTCCACCGGGGACGGCTACCGCTTCGCGGAGCAGGCCGGGCACGAGGTGACCCCCCGCTCCCCCTCCCTGACAGGCCTTGTGACGAGTGACGCCTGGATGCGGGAGGCGCAGGGCCTGACGCTCAAGAACGTGGCGCTGTCCGCTGCCTGGCCGGGCAAGGGGCGCTACCGGGAGCAGGGCGAGCTGCTGTTTACGCACTACGGGATATCGGGGCCCCTGGCGCTGACGCTCAGCAGCCTGCTCTCCGGGACGGACGCGGGGCAGGCGCAGGCCTTCATCGACCTGAAACCGGCCCTTGACGCGGCGACGCTGAAGGCGCGGTTCCAAAAGGACGCGGCGGGGAACGGCCGGCGCCGGCTGGCCGGCGCGCTGACCGCCTACCTGCCCTCCAGCCTGGCCGCACTGTTTCCCGGCATCGCCGGGGTCGACGGGATGACCGTGATGAGCCAGGTGACCGCCCCGCAGCGGGACGCCCTGCTGGGGCTGATGAAGCGGCTGCCCGTCCACATCGCCGGCCTGCGGCCCTTTTCGGAGGCGGTGGTCACCCGCGGGGGCGTGTCCGTCAGGCAGGTCAGCCCCTCCACCATGTCCTCCCGGCTCATACGGGGCCTCTACTTCGCGGGCGAGGTGCTGGACGTGGACGCGATGACGGGCGGGTTCAACCTGCACATCGCCTTTGCGACGGGCGCCCTGGCCGGCCACGCGGCCGCCCTGTACGCACTTGAAAACAACTGAACGGAGAACGCCGTGCACTACATCGTGATGGACCTGGAATGGAACCAGCCCCTGTCCCACCGCAGCCCCCAGTTCAAGCGGACCGGCGGAAAACTGATGTTCGACCTGATTCAGATCGGCGCCGTCAAGCTCGACGAGCAGCGTCGGATGGTGGGCTCCTTCAACCAGTTCATCGCGCCGGGATGCTACAAGAAACTGCACCCGCGCATCTCGCGCATCACCGGCATCCTGCAGGAAGACCTGTACGGCGCGCCGGGTTTCGAGGAAGCCTTCGGCCGCTTTGTCTCCTGGTGCGGGGAGGATTTCCGGCTGATGACCTGGGGCTGCGACGACATTTCGGTGTTCCAGCAGAACCTGGGCTTTTACCTTGGCGAGGGCCGGGAAATGCCGCCGGTGTACGACCTGCAGAAACTGTACGGTGCGCTGGAGGAGACGGGCAAGAACCGCGCGGGCCTGCAAAGCGCGATGAAGCGGCACGGCATCGAGGCCAGCATGGAGCATCCCTTCCACAGCGCGGTGGACGACGCCTATTATACGGCGCTGGTTTTCCAGCGTTTTCCGGACGCGCAGGCCGCGCTGGAGCACCCGCAGAAGGCCCGTGCCCTGACCCCGGCGAAGGAGAAGCGGGACGGGATGGCCGACGTGCTTCGCTTTGACAGCCTCAGCCAGGCCATCGGCAGCCTGCCTGCCAAAAACCCGAACTGCCCGGCCTGCGGCCGGCGCATGGCCGTCCCGGAAGGCTATGCCCCGATGCGCGACCAGACCTGGCGCGCGCTGGCGGACTGCCCGGACCACGGGCTGGTCTTCGTCGACCTCGCGGTTGAAACCGACGCGCAGGGCAAGCGCCGCGTCTTAAGGCGCGCCGCGCTGTCCGACCAGCAAAGCCCCGCCTATGTCAAGACCAAGCACCTGCAGTGGGCGCAGAAGGTAAAGCAGCAAAACGGAAAGGAAGCCTCCGCATGACCATCACCCTTTCAGGCAGAACCCTGTCGTTTGACGCCCCTGTGACCGTGGGCGCGATTGTCCGCGCGATGCTGCCGGAGACGGCGCCGGGCGTGCTGGCCTGCTTCCACGAGGGGGCGGTGCTGGAACTGGGGGACACGGTGGCCACGGACGCCGAGCTCACCCCGATTTACTACCAGGACGAGGAGGGGCGCAGGATTTACGAGCGCTCGCTGCGCTTCGTGCTGCTCATCGCGGCGAAGGAGCTGTTCCCGGACTACCCGGTGCGCGTTGAGCATTCCATCGGCCAAGGCGTGTACATCGAGCTGGAAGGCCTGCGGATGACCCGCGCGGACGTGGAGGCGCTGGAGGGCATGATGAAGGACATCGTGTCCAGGGACCAGCCCTTTGTGAAGAGCCGCTGGAGCCGGGAGCAGGCCATCGAGCATTTCCGCCGGGAGGGAGACGGGGACAAGGCCAGGCTCCTGGAGTACCGGCCCTATGATTTTTTCGATATTTATACCTGCGGCGAGGTGTCGGAGTATTTCTACGGCGCGATGCTGCCCTCCACCGGGCCGCTGTCCGTCTTCGCCCTGCGGATGCGCGCGCCCGGCTTCGTGATCCTGCTGCCCGACCGGGACAACCCGGAAAAGGAGTCGGAATACCTGAGCCTGCCCAAGCACATGACGGTGTTCGCCCAGTCCAACTATTGGTGCAAGGTGCTGCAGTGCTCCACCGCCGCCGCGCTCAACGACCTGATTGCCAAGGACGGCCTGCGGGACTTCATCCGCGTGAACGAGGCCTTCCACAGCAAGTCCCTGTCCGAAATCGCGGAGGACATCGTCAACCGCGGCGCGCGTGCCATCTTTATCGCCGGGCCCTCCTCCAGCGGCAAGACCACCTTCGCCAACCGCCTGAGCATCCACCTGCGGGTCAACGGGCTCAACCCGCTCATCATCTCCATGGACGACTTCTATCTGAACCGCGATGACATCCCCCTGGAGCCGGATGGATACCCCGACCTGGAAGCCATCAGCGCCCTGGACGTTCCCCTGCTGCAGGAAAGCATCCAGAGCCTGCTGTCCGGGCGGGAAACGCCGATGCCCCGCTTCGACTTCACCACCAAGCGGCGAAGGGAAACCTGGGAAACGGTGCAAATCGATGCTTCCACGCCGCTGATCATCGAAGGCATCCATGGGCTCAACCCCCTGCTGCACGAACCCTTTGAAAAGCGGCTGCTGTGCCGCATCTACATCAGCCAGCTGACCACCCTGAACCTGGACCGCCACAACCGCATCCGGACCACCGACGCGCGGCTGCTGCGGCGCATCGTGCGCGATTACCAGTTCCGCAACACGCCGCCCATCAAAACCCTGGCGATGTGGGACAGCGTGAGACGCGGCGAGGAAAGATGGATTTTCCCCTACCAGGAGCAGGCCGACATCGTGTTCAACTCCGCGCTGCACTACGAGTTGCCCATCCTCAAGACCATGTCCTTCGACATCCTCAACCAGGTGCCGCGCA
>JAAZAQ010000176.1 GCA_012514225.1 Clostridiales bacterium
CCGCGTGCAGGATTTTCGCCGGCAGCTGGTCCAGCTTCACGTCCTCCACGTCGAACTCCGCGCCCACGCCGCGGCCGACGAAAAAGGTGCGCTCCCGGGTCTCCTGGCAGTTGAGGACCAGGGTGTAGGAGGTCTGGCCGCGCAGGCCGATGAAGCGGGTGTCAATGTTCTTGAATTTCCCGAAATGGGACAGGACCATCTGCCCCTCCGGGTCGTTACCGATGAGGCCGGACACGTAGACGGGCAGGTTGCGGTCCAGCTGGGCCAGGCTCAGGGAGGTGTTGCAGGCCAGGCCGCCCACGGCCATCTCCCTTTCACCCAGGATGGTGGTCAGTTCCCCGCGCCCGGGGTAGCGCGCGATGCGGTAGATGACGTCGGCGATGAGGTTGCCCGCCGTGCAGATACCCTGTCTGTCCATGCCGCCTCCAGAAAGATGTGATGAACCGGGCTCAGCCCGCGAAGTCCCGCGCCGCGCGCTGCATGGCGAACAGCGAGCGGGGCGGCAGGTAGTCCGGCACGCTGTTGCCGGTCCCCACCGCCCAGCCGCCGCGGCCGGACGCGCGGCGCAGCATGGCCGTCGTCCGCTCGTACACGGCCTGCTCGTCGGCGTTGCACAGGTAGTTCATGTCCAGGCCGCCCAGCAGCGCGATGCGCCCGTGGTAGCGCTCGTAGGCCTGCTCAATGGGCAGGATGTTGTCCTCGAAGGAATGCTTGGCGTCGTAGCCCATGCCGATGATGTCGTCCATGACCGCGCCCAGCTGCCCGCAGGAGTGCAAAAACACCGGCCGGCCGGCCGCGTGGGCGGTCTCCACGATTTTCCGGTGCCAGGGGAAGACGTAGCGGCGCATCATCTCCGGGGACAGGAAGGTCTGGGAGTTGAAGCCCCAGTCGTCGTTGGAGGAAACCAGGCCGACGGACGCGTACTGCAGCGCGGCCTGGTAATAGCGGACGAGCCGCTCGCCCACGTTGTCGAAGATGAGGCCTGCCAGTTCCGGCTCGTCGTAGAGCATCATGCACAGGTTTTCGTACCCGCACAGCGACACGACGTTTTCCAGCACGCCGCCGGGCCCCATGACCATCAGCTTCATGCCCTCCGGCATCGAGCGGTCCATCTCCTTCAGGGCGTGGTCGTCAAACTGCTCCGGCTCCGGCCAGGAAAAGGCCTCGAAGCTTTTCCAGTCCGTGATTTCCGCGCCGTCGTTCAGGGAACGGGTGTGCAGGGAGGCCACGTCCTTGCTGAAATGGAAGCCGGAGGCGTAGATGGTGGAGAAGTCGTAGCCCATCTTCCGGTAGGCCTTCGCGGCGAAGCGCGCGAGGGACAGCCGGTCGTCCCCCGGCAGTTTTTCCCCGTTGACCAGTTCATACAGCGGGACGTTCATGAACAGCTCGAACAACACGGGGCGTTCCGGCTCCTCGTTGCGCAGCACGGTGAGCAGCTGGTTGAAATCGGGCGAACGGGCCATTTTTTCTGTTCCTTCCATGGGATGCTTATTTCGCTTCAGCCCCGCCATTATAGGGGCTCGCGGCTTTTCCTGTCAAACCTCGCCGTTGACGGGAAACGCACTGAAAAGGTATCCTGCCGGAAAAAGGAGCGGGAGGGCAAGGACGTGCTGGTACTGAGTTGCAACGTGGGCAGCACCTCGCTGAAATACCGCCTCTACCGGCTGGCGGGGGCGGAGGAGGAGCTGGCTTCCGGACATTTCGAGGGCATCGGCCGCGCGGCCGGCAAGGCGCGCCAGCAGGCGGGGGACCGCGGGGCGCGGGAGGACGCGCCGCGGCCGACCTACGCGGAGGCCATCGGCGCAATGCTGGACTTCCTGACGGACGCAGGGGCGCTGCCGGGCGGCAGGCCGGACTGCGTCGCCTTCAAGGTGGTGGCCGCGCTTCGCGTCAGCGGCGTGCAGGAGCTCACCGAGGAGGTGCTGGGCGCGATGGAGGCCTTCAACACCCTGCTGCCGGCGCACAACCCGCCCTATATCGCGGCCGTGCGGCAGTTTCGCCAGACGATGCCGGGCGTGCCGCTCGTCGGCAGCTTCGAGACCGGCTTCTTCCAGCGGATGCCGCCGGAGGCCTTCCTGTATGCGCTGCCCACGGAGCTGCTGGAACAGGGCGTGCGCAAAAACGGCGCGCACGGCGCCTCGCACGAGTACGTGAGCGGCTGGGTCGCGGACGCGGAGGGCCGGGACGACCTGCGCCTGGTCACCTGCCACCTGGGCGGCTCCTCCTCCATCGCGGCCGTTCAGGCCGGGCGCTGCGTGGACACCACCCTGGGCCTGTCGCTGCAGTCCGGGCTGCCGCACAACAACCGCGTCGGGGACGCGGACCCCTACCTGTCCATCTACCTGCAGGAAAGCCTGGGCTACACCCGGGAGCAGGTCAAGGAGCTGTACAGCAAAAAGGGAGGCCTGCTGGGGCTGTCCGGGTTCTCCGGGGAGCTGTGGGAAATCGAGCAGGCCGCGGACCGGGGCGACGCCCGCGCACGGACGGCGCTGGACGTCTATTGCTACAGCATCAGGAAATACGTCGGCTCCTTCGCCGCCGCCCTGGGCGGGCTGGACGCCGTGGCCTTCGCCGGGGGCATCGGGCAAAACAGCGCCAGGGTGCGCGCGCAGTCCCTCGCCGGCCTGGAGTTCCTCGGCGTCCGCCTGGACGCGGACAAAAACGCGAAAGCCAAGCCCGGCGACAAGGTGTCCGCGGAGGGCTCCCGGGTGTCCGTCTGGGTGGTCGCGACCAACGAGGAAATCGTCATCGCGCGCAAGGCGCGGCAATACCTGGAGGGGAAAGGCGCCTGAGCCGTCATAAACGGCGTGAAAGCCCCCGGACGGCCTGGGCCGCCCGGGGGCTTGTTTTGTTTCGTCCGGCTTATTCCACTGTGAAGGTCGTTTTCCCGCCCAGCCAGCCGTTGAAATACAGCTCCACCGCGTAGCGGCCCGGCGCGAAGGCGTCGTTGTAGCTCAGGTAGGTCTGGAAGATGTGGTTGATGTTGTAGGCGGAGCGCACGCCGGTCCAGTCCCCGGGGACGGAGGTGGTTTCGGAGTAGAGGTAGCGGTCGGCGGAATTGGGGGGATACAGCACGACGACCGCCTGGAGGTTCTTGTCCGTCTTGGCGCGCGACAGGGTGTACTCCACGGCAATGAAGAAGTTGCGCAGTTCCCCGGCGCTGGCCAGCATGGCGCCCTGCACCCGCTCCACCCGGGTCCGGGAGGCGTCGTCCCAGAAATCGGTGTTGGAGTCGGCGTTGGTGTAAAACAGGGAGAAGTTCCGGTACTTGTAGTTGTATTCCCGCTGGCTGTTCAGGCGGGGCGTCGTGGCGTAGGCGAGGTCGGACTGCGCGCCTTCTTCCCCCTGGCTGACGGAAATCTTGTAATTGGTTTCCGGCGCGACCTGGAGCAGGGCGGAGTTCTCGTAAACCTCGTCATAGTAGGTGAACACGCCCTTCACCGGCCCGTAGTGGACGCGGAAGGGGGGCGAGCCGCCCTGCCAGGAGACCTTGATCTGGGTGGCGGAGAAGGGGGTCGCCTTCAGGCCGGTGATGCCGCTGTCCTCCGCGGCGAAGGCGGAAAGGGGGAGGGCGGCAAACAGCAGCAGGGCGGACAGTACGGCGGCCAGCGTGCGTTTCATCATTACATCTCCTTATGGTCGGCGTTTTCCCGCGGCGGAACCGGATGTCCGGGGATTATACCCGGCCCGCCCCGGAATACGCCCCTAGCCCAGCAGCATCGCGACCGCGCAGTAGACCAGCAGCGCCGCCATCGCGGCGTTGACCGCGAGGGCGTGCCGGGAAAACAGGAGGCGGAAGGTGGAGCCGAAGGCGGACCACAGAAGGGTGCAAAGGAAACCGGCCGTGGACAGCATCAGGGCGAAGGCCGCGAGCTGCAGCGGCTGCCCCTGGTACGCCGGCAGGATGAAGGCTTCGAGGGAAACCATGCAGTATACGTAGGCCTTGGCGTTGACGAACTGCAGCGCCACGCCGCGGAGGAAGGACGCGTCGCTCCCCTGTTCCTCCGGCGCGTCCGCCGCGTACAGGGAATGGCGGGCCAGCACCAGCAGGTAGGCGGCGCCCACGGCCGTCAGGGGCAGCTTGAGGAAGGGCAGCAGGCGGGAGAGGGCGCTCAAAAAGAAGGCGCTGGCCAGGGAAATGGCGGAAAAACCCGCCATCACGCCCAGGTTGAAGGGCAAGGCGCGGACAAAGCCCTTCCGGCGCCCGTTCTCCATGGACAGGATGTTGTTGGGCCCCGGGGTCACGGCTGTGGTGAACATGTAGATCAGAAAGGGCGCCCACTGCATGCTAGCCCGCCTCCCGCTTCCTTGTGCCTTTGACTGCACCAAAATACCCCCGCCGCCGCGCCTGCGGAAGTGGGGGGCTTGTTTCTTTTCTGTTTGCGTTCCGGGGCCTTGCGGCGGCCGGCTCAGGCGACGGGCGCCTTGTCCGTCTCCGCCCGGGCCTCCTTTTTGAAGAAGCGGCGGCCGCGGTTCTTCCCGCGCGGCTCCTCCTTCCACAGGCGCTCGGCCGTCACGGCCCACTTTTCGGAAGCCTGTTCGCACTTGGCGCACAGCGCCGCCACGTCCTCCGGGTCCTTCGCCTCGGTGGAGCGCGCGCCGGCCTGGCTCACCATCTCCCGCAGCTGGCGAGGGTTATCCAGCAGCGGGCAGGGCTGGAGCATGTTGTCGTTGAAGGGCTGCCGGTGGTGGTACTGCATGAACAGCGGTCGCCGGAGCGCTTCCAGCAGGGTGTGCTCCCGGATGTTGCTGTCGGCGTAGTGGATGAAGGCGCAGGGCTCCACGTCGCCTGCTGCGTTGATATGCAGGTAGGAGCGCCCGCCCGCGATGCAGCCGCCGGCGTACTCCCCGTCATTCCAGAAGTCCATGGTGAAAATCGGCTTGGTGTTTCGCCAGGCGCGCACGGCGCGGTACATGTGCTCCCGCTGCTCCGGGCTCACCATCAGTTCCGGCGCGGCGTCCCGGCCCACGGGCATGTAGGTGAAGAACCAGGCGAACTTGGCGCCCAGGCCAATCATATGGTCGATGTAGTCGTCGCTGCCGATAACCTCGGTGTTCCGGCTCGTGTAGCACAGGGAAATGCCGAAGGGCAGCCGCTTTTCCTTCAGCAGCTCCATCGCCCGGATGACCCGGCGGTAGGTACCCCTGCCGCGCCGCGCGTCCGTGGCCTCCTCGAAGCCCTCGATGCTGATGGCCGGCACGAAGTTCTTGACCCGCAGCATCTCCCCGGCGAAGGCGTCGTCGATCAGCGTGCCGTTGGTGAAGGCCAGGAAGGCGCAATCCGGGTGCTTTTCGCACAGCCGGACGATGTCTGCCTTGCGCATCAGGGGCTCGCCGCCTGAAAAGATGTACAGGTAGGTGCCCAGCTTCTTGCCCTGGCGGATGATGCCATCCAGCTCCTGAAGCGACAGGCTGAGCTTGCCGCCGTATTCGCTGGCCCAGCAGCCCTGGCAATCCAGGTTGCAGGCGCTGGTCGGGTCCATCAGGATGGCCCAGGGCACGTTGCAGCCGTGTTTGAGGGCCGTCTTCCGCTGGCGCGGGGTGCCGATCATGCTGGCGTTGATGACAAAGTTCTCAAACAGCCGTTTGCGTACCCCGTCGTCGACGTCCGTGTACAGGCTCTTGAGCAGCTTGTACCAGTTGCCCTGCGGGTTTAGGACCGCGTTCCTGGCGGTCTGCGCCTGGGAGCCGACGGCCAGCTGCTCCGGGTCGCGCCGGATGAGCCAGTCTGCGATTCTGACGGCGTTGCGGTCAAAATCGCGGTCCACATACGACAGCACGCGCTTGAGCCCTGCGGATTTGAGGTGTTCAACAAGGGTTTTTGCCATGGCGCCGCTCCTCCTTATTCAGTTCATAAACCCATACTAAACCGCCCGGCGCAAAAGGGCAAGCCTGCGGGGAGGCGGCCGGCCCCTTGCTTGTGCAATTGGACAGAATGGGATAAACTGTGCGGGACTTCTGAGCCGGAGGGGAGCATGGCAAACAGGGTGGCCTGGGTCAGCGGAGCGTCCAGCGGATTGGGCGCGGCGGCGGCCCGGGCGCTTGTGGAAAACGGCTGGAAGGTGGTCGCCGGCGCGCGCTCCTTCTCCGGGCAGGAAGGCGAGACGGACCTGGGCGCCCGGCTGCCGCTGGACGTGCGGAACGAAGCCTCGGTGAAAAGCTTTGCCGGGCGTGCGGAGGCCCTGTACGGCTTGCCGGACGCCCTGGTCAACGCCGCGGGCATCCTGACCCTGGGCCCAGCCGAGGACACCACGCCCGAGGAAGTGCTGCAGGTCATGGACACCATCCTGCTGGGCACCCTGCGGGTGACCCGCGCCGCCCTGCCACTGATGCGGGAAAAGGGCGGGGGAAAGGTGGTCATGCTGTCCTCCGTCAACGGCCTGATGCCCACGCCCTTCCAGGGCGCCTACGTGGCGGCCAAGCACGCGCTGGAGGGGATTTCGGAGTGCCTGGCGCTGGAGACGAAAGGCCAGGGCATCCAGGTGATGCTGGTGGAGCCGGGCGACCACCGGGGCGGCAGCGACCGGTACCGCGGCCATGCCGGGCGGGTTTCCCCGCTGTACGCCGAGCGCTTCCGCCGCGCGGCGGACGTCATCCGGGAGGACGAGGCGCGGGGCCGGGAGCCCGCGCGCTTCGGCCAAAGGCTGGCCTGCGTGCTGGGCAGGAAAAGGCTGCCCCTGCGGCTGAAGGTGACCACGCTGAAGGAAGATTTCGCCATCGTCATGCACGACGTGCTGCCCGGGCGCCTGTTCCTGCGCTTCCTGGCAGACTATTACAAGGTGTGACCGCGCCCCGCGGCAGGGAGGAGCCCCTGATGGAATTGAAAACCGACATCAGCGCGCGCTGCGAGGCGCTGCGCCAGGACATGACCCTGCGCAGGATTTTTGAGCTGACCTGCGAAAACGGGGAGCGCGTCGCGGCACATTGGCTGGAAGGCGACCAGGAGCGCAGCGCCACCTTCGGCGAACTGGCGCAAAAGGCGGCCGACTACGCGCAGTTCCTGAAAAAAGCCCTGAAGGACAAGCCCGCCGGGCAGTTCTTCGCCATCCAGGTGGACACCTGCCGGGAGTGGTTCTCCATGTTCTGGGGGCTGCTGCAGGCGGGGTACAACCCCCTGCTGCTCAACGCCGCCCTGTCCGACGAGATGACCGCGTACATGCTCAGGGAAGCCGGCGCGGCCGGCGTCATCTGCCGGGAGCGGCGCAAACTGCCGGAAGAATACGTGCAAATCCAGGCGGAGCAGCTGTTTTCCGCCCCGGAAGCGAAGAACTTCTCGCCCAATTGGGCGGACCGGATTGCGCTGTGCACCTCCGGCAGCACGGCGACCAGCCGCATCTTCGTGTACGACGAGGCCGCCGTATGCGAGCAGGTGCTCAACTCCGACCTGCTGCACAAGGCCAACCCGCGCATCGTCAACGACACCATGCAGCGCAACCTGGCTTTCCTGCCCTTCCACCATATCTTCGGCTTCATGGTCTGCGTGATGTGGTGCAACTTCGTGGGCTACGAGTCCGTCTTCCTCAAGGACCGGGCGCCCGACACCATCCTGGGCACCATGCGCAGGTTCAGGGTCAACTTCCTCTGCGCGGTGCCGGTGCTGGCCAACAGCCTCTCCGCCGGGCTCAACAAGAAGGTCGCCCTGCAAAAGCCCCTGAAGCGCGCCGCCTTCAAGGTGATGAAGGGCGTCAGCCTGGGGCTGCAGAACGTGGTCCCGCGCTTCGGCATGGACTTCGCGCGCACGGTGCTGTTCAAGTCCGTCAACGCGCAGCTGCTGGGCCCGGACGTCAACTGCGTCATCCTGGGCGGCAGCCATACGCCAAGGGAGCACATGCGCAACATCGCAGCCCTGGGCTACTACACGATTTCCGGCTTCGGCATGACGGAGACCGCCGTCACCTCCTGCGAAACAAGCATGAACCTGCACACCCGCACCTCCGGCTCCGTCGGGCGCCCGCTGGCCTCGGTGGAATACAAGGTCGAGTCCGACGGCAAGCGCTCCAACACCGGGGAGATGCTCATCAGGGGCAGCAGCGTGCACACCGGGCAGCTGAAGGACGGCGTCCTCATCCCCCCGGACCTGGACGAGTTCGGCTGGTACCGCACCGGGGACATCGTCCGGCTGGAAAAGGGCATGCGGATGTACGTGGAAGGCCGCAGCAAGGACGTCATCATCAACGAGTCGGGCGAGAACGTCTACCCCGACGAAATCGAGGACTATTTCGGCAACCTCGAGGGCGTGGAGCAATACTGCGTGCTGGGCCTCCGGAACACCGGCGCCAGCCGCGTCAACCGCCTGAAGCGGCGGCGGCACATCCGGCCCGACTACGAGGACATCACCCTGGTCCTGAACGTCGGCGAGCGCTACCGCGACGACGCCTTCCTGACCCAGCTCATGCGCCAGGTCGCCCAGAGCAACCGCCGGCTGCCGGTGTTGAAGCAGATCACCCGCGTGCTGGCCACCCGCGAGCCCTTCGAGCTGGCCAACGGCATCAAGGTCAAGCGCATGGCGTTGAAAAAGGCGCTGGAAGAGACCCGGATCGCCTACCGCGACCTGGACCTCAAGTCCGGCGCCCTGCCCCTGACCGACACCACCCCCATCGAGGTGGAGGAGGCGGTGCCGGCGGCCGCCGGCAGCCAGGATGAAATCAAGGAGCGCGTGCGGCGCGTGTACGCCGAGGCGCTGGACATGGCGCCGGAAAACATCCCGGACACCGCCCATTTCATCAACGACCTGGGCGGCGACTCCCTGCAGGTGCTGGGCGTGTCGCTGAAGGTGGAGGAGCTCTTCGACGTGCTCATCCCCACCGAGGAGTACGGCCAGTGCACCACCGTCAACGACCTGACCCAGGTCATCCTGACCCGGCTGTCGGGCGGGGAGCAGAAGCAGGCGGAGCCGCGGGGCGCGGTCACGCCGGTCACGCGCTTCGAGGACTCCGAGGAGTTCCAGGCCTTCGCCCTGCGCGAGGCCGCCCTCCTGGGCTCGGGGATGGAAAACCCCTACTTTGTCCCGCACGACAGCGTGCTGAGGGACGTGAGCCTGATGGAGGGGCACGAGGTGCTCAACTTCGGCTCCTACAACTACGTCGCGATGTCCGGGCGGCCGGAAGTCGCCGCCGCGGCCAAGGCCGCCATCGACCGCTACGGCACCTCCGCCTCCGGCTCCCGCCTGCTGGCGGGTGAAAAAACCCTTTACCAGGAGCTGGAGAGGGAAATCGCCGAGTGGAAGAACGCCGAGGCCGCGCTGGTGCTGGTCTCCGGCCACGCGACCAACGTGACCCTGGTGGGCAATTTCTGCGGCAAGGACGACCTGATCCTCTACGACGCCCTGGCGCACAACTCCGTCGATCAGGGCACCCGGCTGAGCCAGGCGGTCAGCAAGCCCTTCCCGCACAACGACCACGTGGCGCTGGAGAGCATCCTCAAAACCCAGCGCGACAAGTTCAAGAAGTGCCTCATCGTCATCGAGGGCGCCTACAGCATGGACGGCGACATCTCCAACGTCCCCGCCTTCGTGGAGCTCAAGAAGAAATACGGCTGCTTCCTGCTGGTGGACGAGGCGCACTCCGCCTGCGTCATCGGGAGGACCGGCGGCGGCGTGGACGAGTATTTCGGCCTCGCCCACGACGATATCGACATCAAGATGGGCACGCTGTCCAAGGGCCTGGGCACCTGCGGGGGGTACCTGGCCGGGAAGCGCAGCCTCATCGAGTACCTGCGCTACAACCTGCCGGGTTTCGTCTTCTCCGTGGGCATCTCCCCGCCCCTGGCCGCGGGCACGCTGGAGGCGGTTCGGCTGCTGCGCCGCGACCCCTCCATCATCCAGTCCCTGGAAAACAACATCAACACCTTCGTCCGAGAGGCGCACAAGCGCCGCCTGAACACCTGCCTGGCCGGGCACACCGCCATCATCCCCATCCTGGTGGGTTCGGACGAGAACGCCTTCCTGTTGTCCAACATGCTGCGCCACAAGGGCGTGTTCGTGCCGCCCGCCGTGTTCCCCGCCGTGCCCAAGGGCAAGGCCCGCCTGCGCTTCTGCGTCATCAGCGAGCACAAGGAAGCGCAGATTGTGAAAGCCCTGGACACCCTGATGGAGACCGCGCAGGAGGCCGGCATCCAGCTGCCGGCGTAAACAGGGAACTCGTTTCCCGGATTGACGGACCCGTCAATCAGATACGCGCATTCTTCGCTCCCCTTTTCCAGGGGGTATAATCCGCATACCGGCGTTCTGTCCGACCGGCTGGAGCGCCCATTACCGAAGGCGCGCGCCGAGGGGCGCGCATATTTGACGCCATGACCACCACCATCGCCTTCCCCGAGTACCTGCAGCTGCCCTTCAAGGGCGGCGCCCCGCACTACGGGTGCGACCAGGACTGGTTCCGCGGCTTCTGGCAACGCAAGGCAGGCTGCGGGCCCTGCACCGGCGCCAACATCCTTTATTACCTCGCCCGCGGCGGGCGCCTGCGCCTGCCCGTGGCGGTCGACAGCCAGGACGGCTTCCTCTCCCTGATGGAGCACAGCTGGGCCTACCTGACGCCCACGATGATGGGCCTCAACTCGCCCGCCCTGATGCAAAAGGGGCTGGACGCCCTGCTCTCCCTGCAGGGCAGCGGGATGAAAAGCCAGGCGCTGGAGGTGCCCGCGGAGCCGGAGCGCCGCCCCTCCGCGGGGACCGCCGAGGCCTTCATCCGCTCCGGCCTCGCGGCGGACTCGCCCGTCGCCTTCCTCAACCTCTCCAACGGCGAGGTTCCGCAATTGGAAAACTGGCATTGGGTCACCGTCGTCGGTCTTTCCGGCGCCGGGGAGGACGCCCTGATGGAAATCTACGACAACGGCCGGCGCCTGTCCGTGCCCCTGGGGCTGTGGCTGAGGACCACCAAACGCGGCGGCGGGTTTGTGTATGTGGCGTGAGGGGACGAATCGGGAGCCTTTTGAAAAAGGCCCCCGAACCCCCGAAAACTTGAATGGGGAATCATGCGGTTTGATGTTTTCAACCATTTCAGGTTATCACGCAATTCATAAAATATCGGGTTGAGGGGCCGGACGGCCCCTCATGGGGCCCGGGGCGAAGCCCCGGGCTTCGTCTCTTTTCATCCCTTCCTCACGCCCCCGTCAGGTACTTCCGCTCCGCCTCCCGGATGAGCTTCTCGCACAGGTCGGCCTGCTTCGCGTCCGCGGGGTCCAGGGGCGCCAACGGGGCGCGCACGCCGCCGCAGTCTACGCCCTTGCGGCGCAGCGTTTCCTTGATGAGGGCGTACATGCTGCCCTTCCCGCCGCACAGGGCGGCGATGATGCGGCAGGCCTCGTCCTGCACCGCGAGG
>JAAZAQ010000177.1 GCA_012514225.1 Clostridiales bacterium
CTGGCGAAGCCCGGGGAGAACGTCCTCTTCTCGCCGGCCTGCGCGTCCTTCGACATGTTTGACGATTACGAGCACAGGGGAAGGGTGTTCAAGCGCCTGGTGCAGGACCTGCCGGACGCGGAGACGCCCCGGTGAGGCCGCCGCCCCTGCCGCCGGAACCGCCGCGGGCTTCCCAGCCTGGAGCGGGGGAAATTCCGTTTCAGGCCCCCCAGCCTCTTCCGCAGGAAATGCCCTATCAAGGCATGCCCGGCATGCCGCCGGAAGGGCTGGCGGGCATGGACGGCCCCCCGGGGGAGGACTGGCGGGAGCCTGTCCCCGGCCCGGAACCGCAGGGCGAAGGGGACGCCGCGCCGGACCGCAGAATCGGGCGGCGCGTCAAACTGGGCGCCGCCATCCTGCTCGCGGCGGGCGTCCTGCTCTTTCTGCGCTATGAGGTGTTCACCATCCGCCACGTCCGCGTGTTCGGGACGCAGAGAATCCCCTGGCAGGAGGTCGCGCGGTCCGCGGGGCTGGACCGGCGGCCGTTTTTCTTCCTGCTGGGCGAGGACGAAGTCCGGCGCGGCATCGACGCCAACCGCTACCTGGTGTTCGAGGGGATGGAAAAGACCTTTCCCAACACCCTGGTGCTGCACGTCCGGGAGCGTACGCCCTTCGCGTTTTTCACCCACCTGGGCATCGGCTACGTCCTGGCGCAGGACGGCATGGTGCTGGAAAAGTCCAGGGACCTGGGCAAGGGGGCCGGGCTTGCGCTGGTTTCCGGGCTGTCGGTCTGGGGGGAGCTGAACACCGGCGCCTTCCCGCAGACCACCGACCCGCTCCAGGTCGACGTACTCCGGGAATTGCTGTCGGAGCTGGCCGCCTGGGGCTTCGACAGCCAGGTGCAGTCCATCGACGTCGCACAGAGCTTCAGCCTGTCGCTCTTGACCCGGGACGGATACACCGTCAACCTTGGGGACAGCGGACTCCTCCACGCCAAAATCGGCACCGTCCAGTCCGTCGTCTCCGAGCTGCGCCGCCGCCAGATGACCGGCGGAATTATCGAGGCCGCCGTGCCGGGGGAGGCCACCTACCGCGCCGAAACGCCCTGAGGCGGGGCTGCTGGTCGGCCCGCCGCCTTCATTGCGGGGCCTTCCGGCCCCCGGGCTTGGGATTGCTTGAAAAGGCTTGCCAAGATATCACAAAAAGGTTACAATGAGCCGACCGGACAGGCTGTTTGTGTGGCGCGCACGCCCGCACGCGCGGTCTCCGCGCGAAAAAAGCCCGGGAAGTGGGGAGATAGCGATGAGGAGCACCATCAGCGTCATTGACTTTGGCACCAGCAAGATCGTTGCACTGATTGCCGAAGTCAGCGCCAGGCAGCGTTGCGACATCATCGGCGCGGGGACGACGCCGTACGACGGCTATTCCAACGCCCGGTGGAACAACGGCGCCCAGGTGAACGAAGCCATCAGCACCGCCATCGCCACCGCCGAGGAGCAGGCGCGCGCCTCCGTCAAGGGCGTTTACGCCGGCGTGCCGGGCCAGTTTTCCAAGGTATACTCCTTTGAGGTCAAGGTGGACCTGCAGGGGGCGGACCCGCACGTGACCAGCCGCGACATCGCGTCGCTGTTCGCGCTGGCGGACGAGCAGGTGCAGGGCATCCCCGGCACCCCCATCCACCGCAGCCCCGCCTGGTTCGTCGTGGACGACGGGAAGAAGACGCTGGAGCCCTTGAACCAGCACGGCAACGAGCTTCGCGCGCTGATATCCTACGTCGTGGCGGACCGCTTCTTCATCGAGGACATCACCCAGCGCCTGCTGGCCGTCGGCAAGACGGCCAACGGCTTTTTCTCCACGCCCATGGGGCAGGCGATGCTGTTCATCTCGGAGACCGACCGCGACCGCACCGCGCTGCTCATCGACGTGGGCTACCTGAACACCGAGGTGATGGCGGTGGAAGGCGACGCGATTATCTTCCATAAAACCCTCCCCCTGGGGGGCGGGCACATGGCGGCGGACCTGGCCTACGGCCTGGAAATTCCTCTGGACAGCGCCGAGCAGGTCAAGCGCGGGTTCGAGTTCGGCCAGGGCAGCGCCAAGACCAGCTTCGACGTCGTGCTGTCCAACGGCGCCACCCAGGCCTTCAGCCGCGAGAAGGTGGCCGACATCCTGATGCCCCGGGTGGAGGAGCTTTGCGAGGCCATCGTCAAGGCGGTGCGCGATTCCGCCGTCCGCCTGGGCAACTGGTCCCCGGTCTACCTGACCGGCGGCGGCCTGGCTATTAACAAGGGCGGCCGGGAGCTGCTCTCCGAGAAGCTCGAGCGCCCGGTGCGCGAGCTGCCCCGCAAGGCGGTCAAGCTGTCCAGCGCGATTTACTCAAGCTCCCTGGGGCTGCTGGATTTGATTATCGATACCCGCAACAGCGCCGGCGCGGAGCAGTCCGGCGTGCGCGGCTTCTTCCGCAGCCTCATCAGCGGCTGAAATGAGCAAACAACACAGAGGAGGGCAAGCCATGCAAGTGCTGCCGGTCGAGCCTGAGGTCCAGACCAATTTCGCTTCCATCAAGGTCGTCGGCTGCGGCGGCGGCGGCGCGAACGCCGTCAACCGCATGGTCGACGCAGGCATCAAGGGGGTCGAGTTCATCGCGGTGAACACGGACCGCCAGGCGCTGTCCACCTCCCGCGCGAACAAGAAAATCCAAATCGGCGAGAAGCTGACCAAAGGCCTGGGCGCCGGTGCCGTGCCGGAAATCGGCAAGCGCGCCGCGGAGGAAAGCCGGGAAGAAATCGCCCAGCACCTCAAGGGCGCGGACCTGGTCTTTGTCACCGCCGGCATGGGCGGCGGCACGGGCACCGGCGCGGCCCCCATCGTCGCCGACGTCGCCCGGGAGCTCAACTGCCTGACCATCGCCGTGGTCACCAAGCCCTTCCAGTTCGAGGGCAAGCAACGCATGCGCAACGCCGAGTCCGGCATCAACGAGCTCAAGCAGTTCGTGGACACCTTGGTGGTCATCCCCAACGACCGCCTGCTGGAAGTGGTCGCCCGCGGCACCTCCATGGTGGAGGCCTTCCGCGTGGCGGACGACGTGCTGCGCCAGGGCATCCAGGGCATTTCCGACCTCATCGCGCTGCCCGCGCTCATCAACCTGGACTTCGCCGACGTGAAGACCGTGATGGAATCCGGCGGCATGGCGCACATCGGAATCGGCGTGGGCAAGGGCGAGAACCGCATGGTGGACGCCGCCAAGAGCGCCGTCGCCAGCCCGCTGCTGGAGACCAAGATCGACGGCGCCCGCGCGCTGCTCATCAACGTCACCGGCTCCGAGGACATCGGCATCATGGAAATCAACGAGGCCGCCCGCCTCATCCAGGAAAGCGCCGACAGCGAAGCCAACATCATCTTCGGCGCCGGCATCGACAACGACCTCAAGGACGAAATCCGCATCACCGTCATCGCGACGGGCTTCGAGAAGAGCGCCTTCCCCACCCGCGAGGCCCGGAAGAAGCCCTTCCGCGCCTCGGTGCCCTACGGCGCCGCGACGGCCGCGATAAACCCCTACGAAAACCGCCCGGCGCTGGAAAAGACCGACGCGCCGGGGTTCGAGGCGCCCTCCGTCCAGAACCTCTACGAGCAGCCGGAGTCCTCCTTCTTCCCGGGCGCCACCCGCCCCGCGGCGCAGATGCCGCCCTTCGGCGCCCCCCCGCCCGCCATGCCGGCGTATCCGGGACAGCCGCCCGTGTACGGGCAGGCGCCCGCCTACCAGCCGCCCCAGGCGCCCTACCAGCAGCCGGCGCCCCAGCAGCAGCAGCTGGCGGAAAAAGACGACCTCGGCGTGCCGGCCTACCTGCGGCGCGGCGTGAAAAAGTGAATATCATCGGTTGACCAGTCCGGGAGAGACCGCCAGGGCGGCGCCGAAGGGGTAAGCGAAAACTCTCAGGCAAACAGACCGGGCTGCGACGAAACTCTGGAAAGCAGCGATGCACCGAAAAAGCAACCCCGCGCGCGGGGGAATCTTTCAGGTCAAACGACAGAGGCATGCGGGGACGCATGCCTCTGATTTATGAAGGAGGGCTGACATGGAGAAAAAAACGCCGCTGTACGACCTGCACCTGTCCCTGGGCGGGAAAATCGTGCCCTTCGCGGGCTACCTCCTGCCGGTTCAGTACGAGACCGGCGTCATCCGGGAACACATGGCGGTCCGCACGGCCTGCGGGCTGTTCGACGTGTCCCACATGGGCGAAATCCGCTTCAGGGGGAAGGACGCGCTGGACAACCTGCAGAACATGCTCAGCAACGACTTCCGCGACATGGAGATTGGGCGCGTCCGCTACAGCCCCATCCTCAACCCGGACGGCGGCATCGTAGACGACCTGATCGTCTACAAGTTCGGCCCGCAGGACTATTTCCTGGTCGTCAACGCCGCCAACAAGGACAAGGACTACAAATGGTTCCGGGAGCACGCCCGGGGCGAGGTGGACATCGAGGACCTGTCCGACCGGTACGCCCAGCTGGCGCTGCAGGGGCCCCGCGCGAAGGAAATCCTGGCGAAGCTCGCGGATGAATCGAAGTTCCCGAAGAAGTACTACAGCTTTACCCCCGACCTGCCGGTTGCGGGCGTCAACTGCCTGGTGTCCCGCACGGGCTACACGGGGGAGATGGGTTACGAGCTGTACTGCGCGCCGGGGCAGGCGACCGCCCTGGCGAAGGCCCTGCTGGACGCGGGGAAGGACGAGGGCTTGATTCCCTGCGGCCTGGGCGCCCGGGACACCCTGCGGCTGGAGGCGGGCATGCCGCTGTACGGGCACGAGATGTCGGACGGCATCAGCCCGCTGGAAGCGGGGCTGGACGCCTTCGTGCGCATGGACAAGGTCGATTTCATCGGCAAGGCCGCCCTGGAGAAAAAGGGAGCGCCCGGGCGGGTGCGCGTCGGCCTCGTCCTGACCGACCGCGGCATCGCGCGGGAAGGCGGCGAGGTATTCGTGAACGGGAAGCCGGCGGGTGTCACCACCAGCGGCACCCTGCTGCCCTTCACCAACAAGGCATCCGCGATGGCCCTGGTGGACAAAGCTTACGCCAGCCCCGGCACGGAGGTGGAAATCGACGTGCGCGGCCGGCGGCTCAAGGCGCAGGTCGTGCCCCTGCCCTTTTACAAGCGTTCCTGATTTTGTAGACATAGAAGGAGGAGACCATGAGCATCCCGAAAAACCTGAAGTACTCCCCGTCCCATGAGTGGGTGAAGGAGGAGGGGGACACCCTTCTGGTCGGCATCACCGACTACGCGCAAAAGGAGCTGGGCGACCTGGTGTTCATCAACCTGCCCAACGTCGGGGACAAAATCTCAAAGAACGAGGCCTTCGCGGACGTGGAAAGCGTCAAGGCCGTCAGCGACATCATCAGCCCCGTGGACGGCGTGGTGGCGGAAGCCAACGAAGCGCTGCTGGACAAGCCCGAGCTCATCAACCAGGACGCCTACGGCGCGTGGATCGCGCGGGTGAAGGATTTCAGCGGCCTGGAGGACCTGATGGACGCCGCGGCCTACGAGGAACTGCTCAAGAAGGAGGGCTGAGATGGGCAACTACCTTCCCTCCACCCGGGAGGAGCAAAAGGCGATGCTGGAACGCATCGGCCTGA
>JAAZAQ010000178.1 GCA_012514225.1 Clostridiales bacterium
ACAGCACCGTACCCCGCGGGGCGGGGTTGATGATTTCCTCCGTGACCATCGCCTCCAGCGCGATGCGTTCCAGCACAGCGTTCGCCACCAGCACAGTCATCCCGGTCACCTCAGGCACCGGTTTGCGGGCAGGGCCGGAGGACACCGTGAGCAGGATGACGTCCCCGCGGCGGATGGGTTCGCCCACGTCGTAGTTCTGCGTAACGACGGTATCCACGGGCTCGTCGCTGCTGGTGCGCACGACCCGCGGCTGCAGGCCTTCGCGCTCAGCTTCGCGCAGCGCGCGCTCCAGCGGGTAGCCGGTCAGCAGCGGCACCCGGGTGCTGTTGACGATATCCCGGAAGATGAAGAAGGCGCCCAGCACCAGCCCGGCCAGCAGGACAACGCCCAGGGCCGCCGTCAGCAGGCGGGCGCGCAGGCCGGCTTTGCGTTTGGGTTTGCGGATCCCTGTCCTTCCGGAGGCCAGGAGGGCGCCCTCCGCAGGCTCCCCCTCCTTCTCCGGCAGCAGCGCCGCGTGCAGCGCCTGCGCCATTAAGAGGGCGGAGGCGTAGCGGTCCTTCGGGTCCTTCGCCATGGACTTGGTGACCACGGCCTCCACCGGCGCAGACACGTCGGGCGCCAGCTCCCGCACGGGATGCGGGGCGGCCTGGATGTGCTGCATGGCGACGGAGACCGGCGTCTCGCCCTCGAAGGGTACCTTGCCGGTCAGCATCTCGTAGAGCACCACGCCGACGGAATAGAGGTCCGAAGCGAAGGTTGTGGTCTCCCCGCGCGCCTGCTCCGGAGAAAAATAGTGCACCGAGCCCATGACGCTCTGTTTCCCCTCGGCGTCCGAAAGCGTGTTGGCGCCGACCATGCGCGCGATGCCGAAGTCGGACACCTTGATGTACCCCTGCCGGTCCACCAGGATGTTCTGCGGCTTGATGTCCCGGTGGATGACGCCCGCCTCGTGCGCGTGGCGGAGGGCGGACAGGATGCGCACCGCGATCTGCACCGCGGTGCCCTGCGGCAGTTTTCCGTGCTCGGCAATGATTTCCTTCAGGGTTTTCCCATCCACGAACTCGAACACCAGGTAGGGCGCGTTCGGGCTGTCCCCGATGTCCAGGAGGTTGACGATGTTGTGGTGGGACATGCGGCTGGCCGCGGTGGCTTCCCGGCGGAAGCGGTCGAGGAACTCGGGATTGGCCTGCAGCTCCTGCTTGAGGAACTTGACGGCGACCCGGTGGCCGGTCCGCAGGTCCAGGGCCCGGTAGACGGAAGCCATGCCGCCCTCGCCAATCTGGTCTTCCAGCCTGTAGCGCTCCATGAGCACCGTCCCGATCATGCCGGCACCTCCAGCACGAGCAGGGTGATATTGTCCCGGCCTCCGCCGTTGAGCGCGACGGCCAGGAGGGCATCCGCAGCCTCCTGAAGCGGCAGCGCCAGCGCGCTTAGAATCTGGTCGCTGCCCGCGTACTCCGTCAGCCCGTCCGAGCACAGCAGCCAGCGGTCCCCCGGCTGGCGGTCGGCGCGCAGCACGTCACAGGTGAGCGAAGCCTCCGTCCCCACCGCGCGGGTGACGATGTTGCGGTAGGGGTAGTTGCGCGCCATGTCCGGGGTGATGGCGCCGGAGCGCAGCAGCTCGCCGACGAGGGAATGGTCCAGGGTCATCTGGGTGAGCATCCCGTCCCGCAGGCGGTAGGCGCGGCTGTCGCCCACGTGCGCCAGCACCAGGTAATCCGGCGCCTCCCACAGGGCCGTCAGGGTGGTCCCCATGCCCGATAGGCTCAGGTCATGAAGCTGCCGTTGCCAGATGCGCGCGTTGGCGTCCATGACGGCGGCGGCCAGCGCCGCTTCCTCCGGAAGCGCCGATATGTCAATCATGCGCAGGCTTTCCACCGCCATCGCGCTGGCGACGTTGCCGCCCCTGTGCCCGCCCATGCCGTCGGCAACGGCATAGAGCGGAAACAGGCCGGGCCGCTCCAGAAAGGCGTCCTGGTTGCTGGGGCGGACCTTGCCGCAGTGCGTCCTGACAGCCGAAATCATCCGGCTCCCCCCTCTCCCCCCGGCGCCGTGGGCGTTTTCAGCCTGCGCGCGCGCAATTGCCCGCAGGCGCCCGCGACATCGTCGCCCAGCTGGCGGCGGACGGTGACCGACACGTTCAGGCGCTCCAGCTCCTCCCTGAATCTCCTGACCTCGTCCCGCTCCGCCGCGCGCAGGTCCCTTTCGGGGACGTCGTTCAAGGGAATCAGGTTGACGTGGCACTGCATGCCCCGGACGCGGGACGCCAGCTCCCTGGCGTGCGCCGGCAGCGCGTTGACCCCGTGGATGAGGGCATACTCGAACACGACGCGGCGCCCGGTCTGTTGGATATAGTATCGGCAGGCGTCCAGCAGGTCTTCCATCGGGAAGGCGCGCGCGACCGGCATGATTTGCGCGCGGATCCGGTCGTTGGGCGCGTGCAGGGAAACCGACAGGGTGACCGGCAGCCCCTCGTCCGCGAGGCGCCTCATGGGCCCGGTCAGGCCGCAGGTGGACAGGGAGATATGCCTGAGCCCCAGGTTGAACCCCTCCGGCATCGAAACCAGGCGGAGGAAGCCCGTGACTTCCTCGTAGTTGTCCAGGGGCTCGCCGCTGCCCATCAGCACGACGTTGCCGAGCCGCTCCGGTTCCAGCATGCGGTTGGCCAGATACGCCATACCGCACATCTCCCCGCGTGTCAGGTTCCTGACCCTGCCCCCAAGGGTGCTGGCGCAGAAGGCGCAGCCCATCGCGCAGCCGACCTGGGTGGACAGGCACAGGGTGACCCCGTGCGCGTAGCGCATCAGCACGCCTTCCACGCACTGGCCGTCCTGCAGGCTGAACAACAGCTTGACCGTGCCGTCGTCCCGGGACGGATGGCGCTCCAGGATGGCGGCGGGCTGCGCGACGGCGAGGGAGGGCAGCCGTTCCCGCAGGGCCGCGGGCAGGTTTCGCA
>JAAZAQ010000179.1 GCA_012514225.1 Clostridiales bacterium
GGCGGAGGAAGGCCTTGTGCTCCATCGGGTTGGGGAGGCGGCCGCCCCGGAAATCGGTTTCCCCGCCGTCCGGGGTGATCAGGCGTGCCTGGGAGCCCGTGGTCCGCGCGTAGGCGCGGATACCGGCTTCGTTGAGGGCGGCGGCGAGCAGCCGGGTGACGGTGGTCTTGCCGCGGGTGCCGTTGACCAGGATGCGCAGCGGCACCTTGTCCAGCGTCCGCCGGTACCAGGCGCCCTCCATCAGCCCGGCCGCCAGCAGGGCCGCCAGCAGCAGCAGCGTCAGACCCATGGCTTCCCCCGGCCGGGGAACAGGGGGAACGGCGGCCGCGGCTGCGCTCTCACGGGTGGTATTCCCAGCCCTCGTCCCCGTGGTAGACCATCCGCCTGCTCATCCCGCCGTCGACGACGAGGGTCTGCCCGGTGATGAAGGAAGCCCCCGGCGAGCACAGGAAGAGGACGGAAGCGGCGATGTCCTCCGGCGCGCCGACCCGGCCGGCCGGGTGCTGCAGCGCGTCCGCGCCCGTATACGCCTGCCCCGCCGTGTCAATCCAGCCCGGGGCGACGGCGTTGACCCGTGCCTTCCCGGCCAGGCTGGCCGCCATGGCGTGGGTCAGGGCGGTGACGCCTCCCTTGGCGGCGGAGTAGCTTTCGGTGCCGGCCTGGGACTGAAAGGCGCGGGTGGAGGACAGGTTGACCACGCTGGCGCCCGGCGCGAAAACCGGGGCGAGCAGCGCGGTCAGATAATAGGGCGCGGCGACGCCCACCCGCTGGACGTACAGGAAATCCTCATAGGAGCAGCCGGGCAGCCCGCCCCGGGTCAGCATGGCGTTGTTGACCAGGCAGTCCACCCGGCCGAAGGCGTCCGCCACCTTCCGGGCGAAGCGCTCCAGCGTCCCGGGGTCGGCGATGTCGCCCCGCAGGAACAGGTCGAAGGGCTCCTCCGTGCCGTCCAGGTCGACGGCCGCCACCCGGGCGCCCTTCCTGGCGAAGGCGCGCGCCGTGCACAGCCCGATGCCGCGGGCCGCGCCGGTGACGACGACCCGTTTTCCCGTGAAGTCCATCCTGGCCTCCTTCAGCCGCGCGCGGCTGCCGTCACGGTCGTATCATCTTGCGGAAACCCCGGGTTTGGCGGTTCGCCGGGCCCGGGCGGAAATATCTTGATGTATGGCGGATTCTTTGGGAAAGCGCCGGCGTCCGCTACCGCGTCACCATGACGGGCCGCTGGACGGCGCCCTCGCCCTCGACGAAGGGCTCCAGCGGGAAGGGCGTGTCGGCCTGCAGGATGTCCATGACCTCCCGCGCCAGTTCGCCGCTCACAGGGTGTGGCTGGTAGTTGTTGCGCGGGGCGGTGCCGGAGATGCGGAAGGGGTGCACGGTGAGCCGGACGCCGGAAAAGCCGGTCTGGCCGAAATACAGCTCGGCGCCCAGCACCATCGTGGGGTACTCCACCGCCCGGGGCTTGCGGTTGCCGCCGTAGCTGAAGTTGCCCAGGGAGTAGACGATCATGCGCTCCTTGTACACTTCCATGCCCTGGAGCACGTGGGGGTGGTGCCCGATGACCAGGTCCGCCCCGCAGTCGACGGCGTAGCGCATGTCGTCGGTCTGGGACTGGCGGTGCTTGTTCCAGTACTGGCGCCCGCCGTGGTAGTTGACGATGACGGCGTCGCAGCCCTCCTCCGATTTCAGCCGGGGAATCTCCGCCTTCAGCCAGTCCCTGAGCCGGGCGAACTCCGAGGACCAGAAGCCCAGCAGGGCGATTTTGACGCCGTCCTTCTCAAAGAAGGCGGGCTTCTCGTCCACGCACCAGGCGACGCCGGCCGCGTCCAGCACGTCCTGGGTGGACTGCAGGCCGATTTTCCCGAAGTCCCGGCTGTGGTTGTTGCCCAGGGTGACCCCCTCCACGGAGCCCTGTGTCAGCACCTGCACGTATTCCGCCGCGCCGCGGAACTGCCACTTGGTGGTCTTGCTGCGCCCCTTCGCGCTGTCAGACAGCACGCCCTCGAGGTTGACGAAGGTGAAGTCGTCGTTCGCGAACAGGCCCTGGGCATGCCGGAGGAAATAGGAATAGTCGTTCTGCTCCTCCGCCATCACCTTGAAGGTGCCGATGGAGTAGTTCATCCACCCCTCGTGCCCGCCCAGGGTGCAGTCCCCGGCGAAGGTCAGCCGCAGGGTTCTGGGCGCGTCCTGCGCCGCGGCGGGGGCGGCCGGCGCCAGCAGCAGGCAGAGGAGCAGCGCGGGAATCAGCGCTTTTCTCACGGCGCCCTCCCTTCCAGGTAGGCGTCGGTGTATCCGATGCCCATGACTTCGTTCTGGGTGCGGGCGTTGTCGTGCACGCCGGACTTGTCCAGTTGGTTCAGCTGCCGGCCCATGAACACCATCGCGCTGGTCCAGCCGCCGTCGAGGTTGAAGGCAGTCCTGCAGCCCAGTTCCATCATCAGGTCGGCCACCTCCCGCGCGGTCATCCCGCGGCTGGGCTTGATGCGCCCCTCGACGATGACCGCCCAGTAGTGCCCGATGTCCACCATGCCGATGGCGGCGCGGGGCTGCAGGGTGGTGCCGTAGTTGACGTAGGTGGTGTTGATTTCCCCGTCCCGGATGAGGAAGGGGCCGAAGGACAGCACGTCCCGGGCGCCCAGGGCGATCAGCTCGTCGGCGGTCAGCTCGTTGGCCTTGTACACCCGCATGTCCCCGTCCGGGAACAGCGCCAGCATGTCCAGCGGCGGGTACTGGTTGCGCGCGGTGGAGGCGGGGCGGTCGATGAGGATTTCCCCGTCCCGGATGACCACGCCGATGGCGTAGTTCTTCTTGTCCGCAACCGCGCGGCCGTGGCGGTAGATGAAATAGTCGCCGTCCATGGAGAAGACCAGGTTGTTCTGCCGCATGATAACCGCGGGCTTTTCCAGGTATTTCTTGCGGTCCTCCAGCATGTGCTCCTTGTCGAAGGGCACCATGCGGAAGGGCTCCGCGCCGTCGCGCACGAAGATTTCCGCGCCCAGCCAGCGCACCCGCTTCTCCGTGTCCGTATGGCGGGTGATGACGATGCGCAGGTCCCCGGAGGCGTAGCGCCACACGCCGTTCTCCGCATCGACGAAGACGTACTCCGGCTCGCCTTCCGGCAGGAAGCCGTCCTTGGTCAGGGCCGGGAAGCCCTCCACGGAGACGCTGCCCACGGGCTGGCGGGTGGGGGCCGGTGTGGGCGGCGGGACGGGGCTGGGTGTGGGCAGGGGGCCGCCGTCCAGTGTCAGGGCGAAGGGCTCCTCCCGCGTGCCGGCGCCGGACACGGCGCTCACGCGCTGCAGGCTCAGGGTCACCAGCGGGCGCACGCCGATGTTCTCCGCGTCCGCGCGGATGTAGCCCAGGTTGCCCTCCTCCAGCACCCGGCGCTGGGCGCCGGACATGCTCTGCGCCTTGTCGGCCATCCAGTAGCCGGCCTGCGCGCCCTTGCGGTAGGCCAGCACGCCCCGGGACAGCGCGTAGGCCGTGGGGGCCGCCATGCGCTCGCGCGCGCCGGAAAAGCCGAGGGCCTTGTCCCGCAGCAGGTCGGCCGAGGGCAGGGAGACGGGGACGCCGGAGGCCAGGACGGCCGCCTGCTCCGCAGGGTCGAAGGCGGCCTGGGGGAAGTCCCCGTTGAGCCAGGCGGCCAGGGTGGAGGTCTCAAAGCCGTCGTAGCCCTCCCCGCTGTGGGCGGGCCGCGCGTCCAGCACCCGGTCGGACAGCAGCAGCGCCTGGCCGTCGGAAACGCGCAGCACCCGCCAGAGGACGGGCTCCGCCTGCCCGTCCGCCTGCGCCGGGTAGCGCCCGAACAGCGCGAAAGCCGGCCCTTCCTGCGGGGAGAAGCCCCGCAGCTCCGCGGCCGCGGCGGGCAGGGCGGACAACAGCGCCAGCAGGGCGAGGCAGGCGGCGAGCGGGCGTTTGAAAACCATGGAAACTCCTTTCCTCACGGGCGGACCGCGGGCTCGAAGGGCTCGTAGACGCCCTGCTCGAACATGCGGCGGACGATGGTGTAGCGCGGGTGGCGCCGCCAGCCGAAGCTGGTGGAGCGGCTCCACTCGTAGACAATCTGGCAGTCCGGCAGCGCGGCCTCCAGCTCGGCCTTCTGCTCCTCTGTCAGGAAGTTGTCCGGCAGCCACAGCCGCTCCAGGTTCTTCAGCCCCAGCAGCGGCGTGACGTCCGAGATTTTGTTGCGGCAGATGTTCAGGTCCCGCAGGTTCGTCAGCGCCGCCAGCGGGCTTAAGTCGGTGAAGCGGTTGAAGAACAGCTCCAGGTACTCGAGGTTCTTCAGTTCGGACAGGGGGCTCAGGTCCTCGATGTGGTTGTCCGCCACGATGAGCACCCGCAGCTCCGGCAGCGCCTGCAGGAAGGTCAGGTCCTTGAGGGCGTTGTGCCCCAGGTCCAGCGCGCGCAGCTCCGGGCAGTATTTGACGGCCGTGAAGCGGCCCTCCGGGTAGCGCGGGTCCTCCGGCGTGTTCATGGTGGAAAAGGCGGTCTGCCGGGTGGAGATGGACTTCTTGACGAAGCCGAAGCGCACGCCGAAGTCGATGCCCGGGTAGTCCGCCATCAGGCCCTCCAGCTGGGACAGGCTCAGCCGGCTGCCGGGCATCTCCACCGTTTTCAGGTTTGGCAGCTGGTCGAGGTAGCCGCGGAATTTGTCCATGTTCGTGACGCGGACGTCCTGAAGGTCCAGGGTCTCCGCCGCCCTGCCGACGGTGATTTTGCCGTAGAGCGTCAGGTTGTCCTCCCCCCGGGCGGGGAAGGCCGGCGCCAGGGCCA
>JAAZAQ010000018.1 GCA_012514225.1 Clostridiales bacterium
GCAAGCCCTACCTCCAGTTTGTGCTGGGCATCAACGGCGCGCTGGGCGCCACCCACTACGACCTGCAGTACATGAAGGAGACCGCCGACCGGCTCTTCGGCATGGGCGGTTACGAGTGGTCCGCCTTTGGCGCGGGCAAGATGGAGTTCCCCATCTGCGTGCACAACCTCTTCCTGGGCGGCCACGTGCGCGTGGGCATGGAGGACAACCTCTACCTGGGCAAGGGCGTCCTGGCAAAGAACAACGCCGAATTGGTGGAAAAGATGGTCCGCCTGATGAAGGAGCTGGACTACGAGGTGGCCAGCCCCGACGAAGGCCGCGAAATCCTGGGCCTGAGGAAGGAAGCATAAGGAAGCATGAAACGGAAACCGCCGCCCGGGGGCGGCGGTTAGGGGCTGTCAAAAAACCTTTCTACAGACGATGATGCGGGGGGCTTCGGGGGGCGGCAGCCCACCGATTATCATCGTGTCATCCGGCTCTGCCGGACGCGCGGGGCGTTTTCGCGAACAGCGAAAACATTCCGCAGCAATCCTCCGAATCGAAAAAGGTCCGCAGACCTTTTTCGACAGTCTGAACCGCCGCCCAGGGCGGCGGTTTTATGATAGCGATAGCGCAGGTTCCGTGCCGGTAAAGCCGCGGACGGCACCGCCAGGGCTTATACTACGAATGAACAATCGCTCGGTGGGGATAAGCGTTCCTGATGGCTCCGCTCAGCCGAAGGAACGGGGCGCAGCCGGGGTCCGCGCCGAGTGAACAGGACAACGCAGAGACGCAAAAGGGCCGTCCCACCGAAGCGCATGCGATTGAGTCGAGGATTACCCCCGGTGCAACTCCTGCAGCAGGAGACTCGCCTCCCGGATGATGATTTCGGCGACCCCGCGCCGGTAAAAGGAGCTGCGCGCCTCATAGCCGCCCTGGTCGTAGGCCTCCTGGGTGGGGAAATACCCCTCCGCGCCGTTGGTGACGCAGCAGGCAAGCGTCGTCGCGTAGGGGGAATGCTGCTTGATCTGGCGCCCGATTTCGGTGAAGGGCTCGCCCGGGATGCCCAGCAGGGCGACGTCGCCCATGGAGAAGGCGGTCAATTTCAAATCATAATCGGTCGGGCCGTCCTTGAGGGCAATCATGCGCAGCGCCTCGGCGACCGCGGTGGTCAATTCCATGTCCTTCCAGGGCAACTGGTCGTCCCGCCCGGCGTTGTGCAGGTCCGCGATGCGCTGAGCCTCCGGCAAATCCTCCGGCTTCGGGCGGTTGGAGGGGATGCGCGCGGAGCGCTGCGCGAAGCGGACCGGGCCGCTGCGCCCGGCCGCCGTCCGCCCGAAGAGCTTGACCGCCTCGCCCGCGATGGCCCGCCCCATGTTCCGGCTGTACTCATAGCCCCGCAAGCCGTCGAAGTGAACCTCCGTCAGCCCTTTTGCGTCCCCGGGCCCCGGCGCGGTGTTTAGGTGGTTGGTGTCACCCTGCGCGCCGTTGAGGTAGACGCAATGCGCCTGGCCGTCCAGCGCGTTCTCCATGATGCGGCGCACAAAGCCGGGGTAGTCGGCGGAAAACCGGGTGCCCCCGATGACGTCGGGGTGCACCTGGAAGTTGACCAGGGCGATGTCCTTCCCGCCGGGGCGCTTCAGGACGATCAGCTGCAGGGATTCGTCCGGCTGCCCGATGCTTTCCCGGATGTCCGGGTTGCCGACCCCCGGGTTGGTGCGCACGCTGCCGTCCTTCATGAAGAAACGGCGGATGAAGGA
>JAAZAQ010000180.1 GCA_012514225.1 Clostridiales bacterium
AGCTCTTCCTCCCGGCGGTGGTAGAAATCCCCCGCGGCCTTCTTCAGGAAGGCCACCATCCCGTTCCTGTCAAACCCGCGGATGGCATCCCGGTTGGCCTTGAAGGTGCCGAAGGGAACCATCAGCCTCTCCAGGTACTCGCTCAGCCCGTCCACGTCCCAGTCGCCGGGCTCGCCCGCGCAGAAGCGCTGCACGGCTTCCTCCAGCAGCTTGTCCCCCATCGCGGAAACCGCCTGGCGCATGTCCTGACCTTCCAGCACCTGGCGGCGCTGGGAGTATATCAATTCACGCTGCTGGTTCATCACGTCGTCGTACTGCAGCACGTTCTTGCGGATTTCGTAGTTCCGGCTTTCGATGCGCTTCTGGGCGTTCTCAATCTGCTTGGTCAAGAGGCCCGCCGCCAGCGGCTCGTTCTCCTCCATGCCCAGCCGGCCGATGAGCGGCTCGATGCGCTCCCCGCCAAACAGGCGCATCAGGTCGTCCTCCAGGGAGATGAAGAACTGGCTGGAGCCCGGGTCGCCCTGGCGGCCGGAGCGGCCGCGCAGCTGGTTGTCGATGCGCCGGCTCTCATGCCGCTCGGTGCCGATGATATGCAGCCCGCCCAGCGCGACGACCTGGTCGTGCTCCTTGTCCGTAGTCTTCCGGTACTCGGCCTTCAGTTCCTCAAACCTGCGCCGCGCCTGCAGGACTTCCTCCGGCACCTGCTCGTTGCGGCCGACCGCCTCCTCGATGATGTCCTCGGGCACTTCCTCCTGCCGGAGGGACCTGCGCGCCAGATAGTCCGGGTTGCCGCCCAGCAGGATGTCGGTTCCGCGGCCTGCCATGTTGGTTGCGATGGTCACGGCGCCGAGGTGGCCGGCCTGCGCCACGATGGCGGCCTCACGCGCGTGCTGTTTGGCGTTGAGCACCTCGTGCTTCACCCCGCGCCTGGACAGCATGTCGCTGATGTGCTCGGACACCTCCACCGAGATGGTGCCCACCAGCAGCGGCTGGCCGGACTGGTGCCGGGCGACGATTTCCTCCACCACCGCGTTGTACTTGCCGCGCTTGGAACGGTAAACCATGTCGTTTAGGTCCTTGCGGATCATGGGCATGTTGGTGGGCACCTGGACGACGTCCAGGGAATAGATGCCCTGGAACTCGGCTTCCTCGGTCTTGGCCGTTCCCGTCATACCCGACAGCTTCTTGTACATGCGGAAGTAATTCTGGAAGGTGATGGTCGCCAGCGTCTTGCTCTCCCGCTCGACCTGCACGTGCTCCTTCGCCTCGATGGCCTGGTGCAGACCGTCGGAATACCGCCTGCCGACCATCAGCCGCCCGGTGAACTCGTCCACGATGACGACCTCGCCGTTTTGCACAACGTAGTCCACGTCCCGCTTGAACAGCGCATGCGCCTTGAGCGACTGGAGCAGGTGGTGGTTGAGCTCGTTGTTCTCCGGGTCCGTCAGGTTGTCGATGGAAAAAGCGGATTCCGCCTTGCGCGCGCCGTCCTCGGTAAAGACGACCGCGCGCTCCTTCTCCTCCACCGTATAGTCGTCGTCGCGTTTCAGGCGCGCGACGAAGCGGTCCGCCCGCTCGTACAGGTCGGTGGATTTCTCGCCCTGGCCGGAAATAATCAGCGGGGTGCGTGCCTCGTCGATCAGGATGGAGTCCACCTCGTCCACGATTGCGAAGGAATGCCCGCGCTGCACCATGTCCTTCCCGTAAACGACCATGTTGTCACGCAGGTAGTCGAAGCCCATTTCGTTGTTGGTGCCGTAGGTGATGTCGCAGGCATAGGCGCTGCGCCGCTGCTCGTTGTCCAGGTCATGCACGATGACGCCCACGCTGAGCCCCAGAAAGCGGAACAGCTTGCCCATGTCCTCGCCCTGGAACTTGGCCAGGTAGTCGTTGACGGTCACGATATGGACGCCCTTGCCGGTCAGCGCGTTGAGGTAGGCCGGCAGGCAGGCGGTCAGCGTTTTGCCCTCGCCCGTTTTCATCTCGGCGATGCGGCCCTGATGCAGCACGATGCCGCCGATAAGCTGGACGTTGAAGGGGCGCAGCCCCAGGGTGCGCCTGGACGCTTCCCGCACCAGCGCGAAGGCTTCGGGCAGGATGTCGTCCAGGGTCTGCCCCTGCGCCAGGCGCTGCTTGAAAAGGTCCGTCTGCGCGCGCAGCTGGTCGTTGCTCATCCGCTCGTAGGTCGGCTCCAGGGCTTCAATCGCGTCAGCCTGGCGGCGAAGCGGCTTCAATTGCCCCTCCGTCCCCATCCCCAGCGAGTTCATCAAACGTTCGAACATTTGCGTCTCCTTTGGCATTGCGCCAAAGGGAATTATACCATGCGCCCATAGGGTGGGCAAGAAACGCCGCTTGCGCGGGGGGTTCCGGCGGGCTATGCTGAGGGGAAGGAGGCCCGAGATGCGTCAGTTCCACACCATCCCGCCGTTTTTCCCGGAAAAGGCGAAAATCCTGATCCTGGGCAGCTTCCCGTCCGTTTTGTCCCGCAGTACCGGGTTTTACTACGGGAACCCGCAGAACCGCTTCTGGAGGCTGATTTCAGCCCTGGCGGGCGAGGAAACGCCGGCGGACGTCCCGACGAAAAAGGCCTTCCTGACCCGGCGCGGCATCGCGCTGTGGGACGTGGCGGAAAGCTGCGAAATCGACGGCTCCTCCGATGCCAGCATCCGCGGCGCGAAAGCCAATCCCATCGCCGAAATGACCGAAGGGCTGCCGCTGCGCGCCCTTTTCATCAACGGCGGGACCGCCGCGCGGCTCTTTGAAAAGCTGGTGCCGGACAAGCCGCCCCTGCCGACCCGGGTCCTCCCGTCCACTAGCGCGGCCAACGCCTCCCGCAGCTTCGATATGCTGCTTGCCGATTGGGCAGAGGTTAGGAGCCATTTATAGCAGCCCCCCGCATCACTGCGGGGGACTGTCCGTTAATCCGCGTGACTTGTTACAGGATATGCTTGCGCAGGTCGGCCGCCTTGGCGGCCTTCACGTGGTCGAGCACGTATTGCGCCGTGATGTGAAGCGCGACCTCCGGCATTTCCTCCCCGCCGGCGTTGAAGGAGATATCCTCCAGCAGCTCCTCAAACACGGCGTGCAGGCGCCGGGCGCCGATGTTCTCCCCGGCGTCGTTGAGGTTGCAGGCGGCCTGGGCGATCTGCTCCAGCGCTTCGGGCGCGAAGGTCAACCGAACCTTGTCCGCCGCCAACAGCGCCTGGTACTGCAGCGTCAGCGCGTTGTCCGGCTGGCTGAGGATGCGGACGAAGTCGTCACGGCTAAGGCTCTTGAGCGCCACCTGCACGGGGAAGCGCCCCTGCAGCTCGGGGATGAGGTCGGACACCTTGGCGACGTGGAAGGCACCGGCCGCGATGAACAGCATGAAATCGGTGCGCACGCTGCCGTATTTGGTGTTGACCACGCTGCCCTCCACGATGGGCAGGATGTCCCGCTGCACGCCCTCGCGGGAGACGTCCGGCCCGGAAGACAGGCTGGAACGCCCGGCAATTTTGTCGATTTCGTCGATGAACACGATGCCGTGCTGCTCGGCGCGCGCGACCGCCTCCTCCTTCACCGCGTCCATATCGATGAGTTTCCGGGCTTCCTCGTCGTGCAGGATTTTTCGCGCTTCCCGCACCTTGACACGGCGCATCTTTGTCTTTTTGGGCATCATGCCGCCCATCATGTCGCCGATATTGATGGAGGCGCCGCCCACCTCCAATTGCGGGGCGCTTTCCTCCACCTCGATTTCCAGTTCCCGGTCCTCCAGCAGCCCTTCGCGCAGCTGGCTGAGCAGCTCGCCCCTGCGCCCGGACAGGCGCTGTTTTTCTTCCTCCGACGGCTCTTCCGCCGGCTGCCGCCCGCGCAGCAGCAGGTCGATGGGGTTGGCGGCCTGGCGGGGCTGGGGGCTGGCCAGCAGCGTCACCAGGCGGTCCTCCGCCAGCACCTCCGCGCGCGCCCTCACCCGCTCCTCGTGCTCCTGCTGGACCATGCGGACGGCGTTCTCCGTCAGGTCGCGGATGATGCCCTCCACGTCCCGTCCCACATACCCCACCTCGGTGAACTTGGTGGCTTCCACCTTCACGAACGGCGCGTTGACCAGCTTGGCCAGCCGCCGGGCAATCTCGGTCTTGCCCACGCCGGTGGGGCCAATCATCAGGATGTTCTTGGGGTAGATTTCCTCCCGCAGTTTCTCGTCCACCCGGCTGCGGCGATAACGGTTGCGCAGTGCGATGGCCACCTGGCGCTTCGCCTCGTCCTGCCCGATGATGTAGCGGTCCAGCTCGCGCACGATTTCCCGGGGCGTCAGCTCCACCCTCATCATGCGTCCTCCACAGTGATGTTGTCGTTGGTGAACACGCAGATGGACGCCGCGATGCGCAGCGCCTTCTCGGCGATTTCCCGCGCGGGCAGCTCGGTGTTCTGCACCAGCGCGCGCGCGGCAGCCAGCGCGAAATTGCCGCCGGAGCCGATGGCGCATACGCCGTCGTCCGGCTCGATGACCTCCCCGGTTCCCGATATCAGCA
>JAAZAQ010000181.1 GCA_012514225.1 Clostridiales bacterium
ATCCTGCGCGGCAGGATGACCGCCAGCAGCTGGAAGAGAAAGGTGACCACGAGGAGCACCAGCGCGCCGGAAAGGGCGGCCAGCCATCCGGTTCCCGCGGGCAGGCCCCAGGCGCGGGCCGCGGCGGCGGAGAGCGGCAGCGCGAAACTCCAAACCGCAAGGCCGGCGGTCATCATGCCCAGCCACTGCATGCACGCGCGAATGCCCGAGGGGACCGCCAGCAGGCTTTCAGCCTTGTCCACCAGCGCGGCAGGCTCGTATTCCCCCTCCGTTCCCTTCCGGCGGCTGAGGCTGATCTGCTGGGCGGCGGATTCCGCCGACGACAGCAGGGCGTAGAGCAACAGAAACAATACCTGAAGAAAGATCAACAAACCGGAAGGGTCAGGATCCATAAGGCAATAACTCCCCTTTCTACGCGAAACATTATAGCATAGCCGCTGGCGGCGTGCCACATGGGCACGAAGTCCGCCACAGCCATGCGAAGGCCAGGCCCCCGAATCCGGGTGGCGCGGTTTTCTTGAACGCGCCGGAGGGCTGTGATATGATTCGACGTGCTTTCAGTGCTATGGCCATCCTTTCAAAAGGAACGTTTCAACCTGATCGGGAGGGCGGATGTTCGGCTACGTGGTCGCCAACCTGGACAAACTGACGCCGGCGCAGAAGGAGCGGTACCGGGCGGTGTACTGCGGCCTTTGCCGGGCGCTTCGCGACCGCTTCGGCCAGAAATGCCGCCTGACGCTCAGTTATGACATGGCCTTTTTTATCCTGCTGCTGTCCTCCCTGGACCGGACCGAGCTGGCGGAAGAGAAGGCCTTCCGCTGCCCGCTGCACCCCGCCCGCCGCCGCACGGCCTTCGTCAACCGCCATACCTTGTACGCCGCCGACCTCAACGTGCTGCTGGCTTATTCCCAGCGGATGGACGACTGGGAGGACGAGCGGAGAGTCACCGCGCTGGCGCAGGCCAAAGCCCTGGGGAAAGGCGCGGAGACGGCGCGGGAACGGCATCCGGATATCGCGCTGGCGCTGGATGAAGGCCTAAAGGAACTGCACCGGCTGGAGCAGGACGGCGAAACCAACCCCGATCTCCCCGCCGCCGTGTTCGGGCAGATGCTGGGCAGTGTGTTCGCGATTCAGGGGCACCCGCAGGAAGACAGCCTGCGCGCCTTCGGGGACAGCCTGGGCCGCTTCGTCTACCTGATGGACGCGGCGGTGGACCTGAAAAAGGACGTTTTGCACGAGAAATACAACCCCCTGGTCGCCGTCGATTCCAGCCGGCACGAGGGCATCCTGCAGGCGCTGATGGCCGCGTGCGTGGAAGGCTTTGAAGCGCTGCCGGTTCTCAGGGACCGGGAACTGATGGAAAACATCCTGTATTCCGGTGTGTGGACGCGCTACCTTGCGCAGAAAAAAGGAGAGGCCAGGGCATGAGGGACCCCTACGAGGTGCTGGGCGTCCCGCGGGACGCGGACGAGAAGCAGGTGACGGCCGCCTACCGGAAACTGGCCAAGAAGTACCACCCGGACCTGAACCCGGGGGACGCCGGCGCGCAGAAAAAAATGGCGGAAGTCAACGTCGCCTATGAGGAAATCAAGTCCGGTCGCGCGAGATACCAGGATTACTCGCAGCCCCAGGGCCGGCCGCAGGGCTATGGCGGGTACGGGGGGTTCGGCACATACGGCGGGAGCGGCGGCTATCGGGGGTTCGACCCCTTCGAGGCGTTCGGCTTCGGCCGCCAGCGTACCCGGCAGCAGGAGCAGGAGCAGGGAGACGGCTTCGACCCGGTGAGGCGCTACATCAACGCCCTGCGGTACAACGA
>JAAZAQ010000019.1 GCA_012514225.1 Clostridiales bacterium
TACCTGGAGGGCGGCGACGACCAGATCAACGGCGTGGGGGACGCCATCAACCGCAACCTCCCCCCCTGGTCGGACCGGCTGGACGCCTACAAGGACGATTTCGCGCTCTTCGGCTCCGTGTGCGAGGGGTACGAGTTCATCTGGCGCTGCATCGGCACGGAAAACGCCCTGATTTACCCGATTGACGAGCCGGAGCTGTTTGCCGCCTTCCTGGAGCGCGCCGCGCAGTTCCTGTACGGCATCGTGGAAGGCCAGATCCGCTACGCGAAGGGCCGCCTGCATGGCATGTACATCTGGGGCGACGTGGCCTACCGCAACGGCATGATGTTCAGCCCGGATTTCTGGCGGAAAACCTACAAGCCCATCGTGAAGAACCTCATCCGCCTCTGCAACGACGCCGGGCTGATGGTCATCTACCACGGCTGCGGCAACGCGTCGGACCTGTACGAGGACTTCATCGAAATCGGGCTGGACGGCTACAACCCGCTGGAGTGCAAGGCGGGGCTGAAGGTGCCGGAGCTGCGCAAGCGCCTGGGGAACCGCCTGGCGTTCGTCGGCAACATCGACGTGCGCGAGCTGGAAAGCGGGGACGAGGACCGCATCCGCCGGGAAGTGCTCTACAAATTGACCGGGGCGGCCGGCGGCCTGTACATCCCGCAGTCCGACCATTCCGTCTCCTCCGGCGTCGCGCCGGAAAGCTACGCCTATTTCGTCAACATCGCGCGGGAATACGGCGCCTACCCCCTGGACATGGCGCGCATCCAGCGGGAGCTCGCCGCGCTGGACCGGAAGCTGGGAACGCCGGAACGATGACCTCCCGCGAGCGCGTCCTGACCGCCATGTCCCACCGGGAGCCCGACCGCGTGCCCCTGTGGTTCGGCATGTCGCCGGAGTTTCTGGCGAAGGCGCAAAGGAAGCTGGGCGTCCCGGACGAGGAAGCCGTCCGGCTCCGCCTTCACGACGATTTCCGCCGGGTGTACCCCCGCTTTGCGGGGCCGGCGCGCCTGGACGCGGCCCTGCTGGCCGCGAACGGGCTCAACCGCTCCGTCTTTGGCGTGGACCGCAGGGGCTACGGCTACGGTCAGCCCGTCAGCCACCCGCTGGCGGGCGCCAGCCTGGAGGAAATCGAAGCCTACCCCTGGCCGGACGCCCGTTGGTGGGACGTTTCCGGCCTGCGCGGCGACGCACTTTCCTGGGGCCGGCAGTACGCGATCCTGGGCGGCGACTGGAGCCCGGTCTTCCACGACGTCATCGACCTGATGGGCATGGAGAACATGATGGTGCTCATGTACGAGCAGCCGGAGACCGTCCATGCCGTCATCCGGCACGTCGCGGATTATTACTGCGCCTCCAGCAGGCGGCAGTTCGAGGCCGCCGGGGACGCCATCGACGTGTTCTTCATCGGCAACGACATCGGTAGCCAGACGGGGCCGCTGATGGGCGAGGCCCTGTTCCGCGAGTTCTTTTCCCCGGTGTTCAAGCGCCTGGCGGACCTGGGGCACGCCTTCGGCCTGAAGGTGATGATGCACATCTGCGGCGCGTACGCGCAGCTGATGCCCGCCCTGATCGACTGCGGCATCGACGCGGTGCAGGCCCTCCAGCCCGTGACGAAGGACATGCAGCCGGCCAGCCTCAAGCGGCGCTTCGGGGACGCGCTGTGCTTCAGCGGCTGCATCGATTCGGTCGAAACGCTCATCCGCGGCACGCCGGAATCGGTCCGGGCGGTCACGCGGGAAACCCTGAAGGTCATGATGCCCGGGGGCGGCTACATCCTCTCCCCCAGCCACGACTACCTGCTGGA
>JAAZAQ010000182.1 GCA_012514225.1 Clostridiales bacterium
CCACGGAAATCCGCATCCAGCGGATTTCCGCTTCGCCGTCCTCTTCCCGCCAGAAGCTCACCAGGAACCGCCCCGCCCCCAGGCTGACCGCGGACGGCTGGCCGAAGCGCACGGAGGAAAACACGCCGGGCAGGGCGGCGTTGGGGCGGTAGACCGGCGCGCGCCAGATGAGCTCGCACGCCACCTCCCTGAAGGCCTGCCCGCGCAGGTCGGCGGCCACTGCCAGCAGCCCGGGCTGCTCGGTTTCTTTTCTCATGGCGTGCAGGGTCATCACCAGCCCCCCGCCCAAGGGGACGACGCCGGTCGCCTGCCCGCGCACGCCGGTGTCCAGGGGGCCGGAGAAGGTTCTCCCCCCGTCGCCGGACAGGGCGATCTGGTTGTTCAGGGCCTTCCCCGTCCGCAGGTCCTCCACCCAGGCGACGGCGCACAGGCGGCCCCTTTCATATTCGCAGAGCCGCTGCTCCCATACGGCGGTCCGGCCGCCCGGGAAGCGCATCGTCGTCGCCTCGTCGGTCCAGGTGCGCCCTTCGTCCTCGCTGCGCAGCAGCCGCCCCTGCAGCGCCTCCCTGGCGTCGCCCTGCCAGTCCAGGAAATTGGCGATTGGGGAGACCCAGACGCCGCTGTCCAGCGCCGTCAACGGCGCGGACGCCTCCACGGGGCCTAAAAAGGTGGTGGGGATGGCCTGGGGCGCCGTCCATTCCGATGCCTCATTTTTCCGCTCGCAGAAGAAGGCTTCGTTCGGCAGCAGGCCGCCCGTCTGCGGGTTCCCGATGGGCAGCTCCGGCCGGCTCCGGTCGAACCGGTAGCCCAGCGCCACCTGCCGCCCGTCGGGCAGCGCGGTCACCTTGGCGCTGTCCGACCATGTCCCCCTGTGTTCTTCTTTGATCAAATAGCCGGCGTCCGCCCATTCGCGGCCCTCCGTGTCCCCCAGGGACATCGCGGTGGTCTGGTTCACGCTTTCCATGGCTTCGCCCAGGGAAAAGGACGCCAGAAACCCGCCTTGCGGCAGCGGGGTCACGCCGGGGAAGTACGCCCGGCGGCTCCGCAGCTGCGGCAGCGGGTTTCTGTAAATGACGCCCTCCCCCTCAACCCGGATTTGAGGGCGCACGGCTCAATCCCTCTGTTGCTGGAGGTCGAACTCGGGCATGTACTCCTTCTGCTTGGGCAGGTACTTGCGCCCGGTCTTGATGACCTTGCCGCCGTTGAACTTGCGGTCCTCCACGTCCCCGGTCGTGCCCATCACGGTGACGTTCACCTGCCGCGGGCGGGCGCGCACCTGGTCCCAGTCGATGAAGTAGATGTGGGCGAATTCGCCGCCGTCCAGCACGCCGTCCTTGATGGTCAGGGTCTCGCTGCGGCCGAAGAAGACGGAGCGCAGGTGCCCGTCGGTGTTCATGCTGGTGAAGTCGCCCGGCTCGTTGACGTGGCGGCCGAACTGCGCGTGGATGGGGCCGGGGTGGCGGTACTGGTGCTCTTCCTTGAAGTCGGGCACCATTTTGCGCATGATGTCCAGCAGGTCGTGCTGCAGGTACTCCAGGTCGAAGGTGTCGACGTCGTGCGAGCACTCCTGAACCATCACGCTGCAGGTGGTGTGGTGGGAGACGACCGCGCAGGTGCCGTTCTTGACGCCGGAAGCCTTGACAATCTCGATGATTTCCTTGGAAATGTCGTGGAAAGTGGGAATCCAGCCGCGCGACTGCAGCTGCAGCTCCTTCTGGTAGACCTTGAAATCCATAAAGCCCTCCTGATTATTTATTCCGATCGTTGTAAGCGCGGCGAACCGCGCCGATCATCTCGTCAATCATTTTGGCCCGGTCGGGCGCCTTGACGACGCCGCTGGACGAGCCGGTCGCCTCCGCGCCTGCGTAAATGACACGGTAGACGTCCTCGCCCTTGCTGATGCCCGCGCCCTGCAGCACGTAGACCGCCGGGTTGACGCCCTTGACCGCCTCGATGGACAGGCGGACGTATTCCTCGTCGCTGGTCTGCCCGGTGCCGATGAGTTCCGTCGGCTCCGCCACGATGATGTTGGGGGACAGGTGGGCGACGGCCGCCGCCTGCGCGATGGTGTCCGTGCACACGATGGTGGCGAGCCCTACCTCGTCCGCCCGCCGGATGGTCTTGTCCAGCAGGTCCAGCGTCACGGGCTTTTCGCAATGGTTGAGCATGACGCCCACGGCGCCGGCCGCCACCAGCGATTCGGGCAGCACGTCCGCCAGGCCGCGCCCCGCCCGCAGGGGGTCCATATGCGGCGCGAACACGAAAATCCGCTCCGTTTGCTCGGCCACGCGGCGGATGTCGACGACCGGCGTCGTAAAGATGATGTCGACGTCGTATTTCTTGCTCGCCGCGTCCGCGGCTTTGGCGAGGGCGAGCACCTCGTCGCCGACCAGGTAGGATTTGGGGCCAATCTCAAAGAAAGGGGGTTTTAGGCGGAAATCCTTCTTCATGTGAAAACCTCCTCGCGGCGCGCCGGCGTATTCCAATTGCCGCCAGTATAGGCGAAAAACCGGGGGGTGTCAATTCGTGGAAGAGTTCTCTAAACCCTCGTTCCCGCTTGGGCTGGGCGGTTTCCGCCCCGCTTGCCCGAAGCGTCCCCCCCCCCCGAAGTGGTACGCCCGCGCTCTTCATCCTGATAAAAAGCGGGGCTCCGGATGCCCGGAGCCCCGCCGCAGGGGTTGTTGTTACTCGCCGGGGTTGAGGGTCCACTGGTCGATGTAACGCTCGTAGTTGGACCATTCGTTGGACAGCACCAGCTCCGCGGGCAGGTTCACGCG
>JAAZAQ010000183.1 GCA_012514225.1 Clostridiales bacterium
CATGTGGGAATTGTTGCGCAACCTGATGGGAAACGCCGTGCGCTATGGGCGGCGGGGCGGGTTTGTGCGGGTCGCGCTGGAGGAGGACGCGCTGGTGGTGGAGGACGACGGCATCGGCATCTCGCCGGAGCACCAGTCCCGCATTTTCGAGAAGTTCTACCGTGTGGACAGCGCCCGCACCCGCCAGGACGGCGGCTCGGGATTGGGGCTGGCCATCGTCGCCGCCATCACCAACCGCTACGGCGCGGCCATTCACGTGGACAGCCAGCCTGGCCGGGGCAGCCGCTTCACTGTCCGCTTTGTGAGGAATTTGTAAGAATGGGGCTTGTACCTTGTCCGCGCCTGCCCGCCGAACGTATATTCCAAGGGAGGGAAGGAGGTGTGGAATGCGGCGCTACGCCCTGTTAGCGGCCTTGTGCCTGCTGGCCTTGGCCTGCCTGCCCGCGGGGGCGGAAGCGGTCGGCACAGCCTGGCGCACCGCCGCGCTGTACGTTCCCGCCTCCGCCATGCCCGTTGGGATGCGCGAAGAGCCGGACGGCTTCTTCTTTACGTTTGAGGACGAGCTGAAAGGGCATCGCTACGAGGTCCGGATTGGACTGGAGCATGCCGGCTTCCTGCAGCGGACCCTGCTGGCCTACAACCGTGCCGGCTCACCGGAGGTGTCCCTGCAGGCGGGGGAAGTGGGCGGGAGGGTCCACGCCCTGCGCCCAGGAACCAGCCTTGAAAGCCTTTTCCTTTCCCGGGAAGGGGCGTCGGTCTCGTATCTGGCCGTCTACGCCCAGCAGGAGCCCGGGTATCTGTACCGGGGCTATTACAGCGCCTCGGACGGTGAAATCCTGTATGAGGTGATGAAGCCTGCCGCGCCTGCGGGTGAAGGCCTGATGACCCTGGAGCAGGCGAAAGCCGCCGCGGTCGCCCAGTTCCCCGGCGGGCGGCTCCTGGACCTGTCCTTCGAGCGCGTAGGGGCTGGAAACCTCTATATCGCCGCTGTCTTCCTGAACGGCCAGGAATACCACCTGACGCTTGACGCCCAGAGCGGCGCTTTGCTCGGCTACTCTTCCGTGGACAGCAGCCTGCTCCCGCAGGATGGGGTCGTTTCCACTGCCGCCGCCGGCGCGGAAGACGAATGGGACGGCTGGGATGAGCTGGACGACTGGGAAGACTGGGACGACATGGGCGAGATGGACGGCGGGGACGAACCGGAAGCGCCTGTTTCCGCCAGCCGCACGTCCAGGCCAGCCGCCACCCGGCGCCCCGCGCCCCGGCCAACGGCAGCGCCCCGGCCAACGGCAGCGCCCCGCCCGGCGACCACCGCCCGCCCGGCAGCCACCGCCACGCCTATCCGGGATGACGATGATGACGATGACGACGATGATGACGATGACGATGATGACAACGATGATGATGACGATGATGACGATGACGATGACGACGATGAGCTTGACGACGATTAAGCCTTGAGGCAAGTCCGCCAGCGCAATGCATGCACGCCCCAGCCCGCCGGTCCGGCGGGCTTTTGTAAGGGAATTGTGAGGAAAGGCTTGAAAAGGTTTGAAACCCGGAAGGAGGCGGTTATGCTCCGGTCAGAGCCTGAAACACAGGCAATCAGCAAAGGAGAGAGAACCATGAAAA
>JAAZAQ010000184.1 GCA_012514225.1 Clostridiales bacterium
CGGAGAAAATCGTCGAGAAGATCGAGGCGCTGCACGAGTTCAACCCCATGATGGGCCACCGCGGCTGCCGCCTGTCGGTCACCTACCCCGAAATCGCCGAGATGCAGACCCGCGCCGTGCTGCAGGCCGCGCTGAAGGTGAAGAAGGAGACCGGGCTGAAGTTCGTGCCCGAGATCATGATTCCGCTCGTGGGCACCCGCAAGGAGCTGGCCTTCGTCAAGCAGGTCGTGATGGATACGGCGAAGAAGATTTTCGACGAGCAGGGCGATAAGATCGAGTTCATGGTCGGCACCATGATTGAAATCCCCCGCGCCTGCGTCACCGCCGACGAAATCGCCAAGGAAGCCGAGTTCTTCTCCTTTGGCACCAACGACCTCACCCAGATGGGATTCGGCTTCAGCCGCGACGACGCGACCAAGTTCCTGGATTCCTACTACGAGAAGCGCATCCTGGAGTCCGACCCCTTCGCGAGGCTGGACCAGGACGGCATCGGCAAGCTGGTCGAGACCGCCATCGAGCTGGGCCGCAAAGGCCGCCCCGGCATCAAGCTGGGCATCTGCGGCGAGCACGGCGGCGACCCCTCCTCCATCGAGTTCTTCCACAAGGCGGGCCTCCACTACGTGAGCTGCTCGCCCTTCCGCGTGCCGATCGCCCGGCTGGCCGCCGCGCACGCCGCCATCAACGGGAAGAAGGCCAAGGCCTGACACCCGGCAGTCCGCCGGCTTCGCCTTGCGTTGTGACCGCGGGGAACCCTTCCGGGTTCCCCCTTTTCGTTCAAGGAAGGGGCTGCGGGCGTGGCCCGGCCTGCAGGCGGCGCCTGGCGCGGGCCTTCACCCGCTGTCCCGCGCCGCAGGCCCGCCGCGCCCGGCGGAGGAAACCAGGGCGAGGGCGCGCAGCCGGGCGATGAGCAGGCTGAAGCGCGGCCGCGTCGGCATCACGCGCAGGATGACCTCCGGCGGCAGGCCGCCCGCCATCACCTCGCACAGCCCGCCCCAGGCGTCCGCCGTGTCCAATACGCCCTGGTAGGCGTCCAGCAGCCGCTGGGCCACCGCGCCCCGGGCGCGCGCGCTGCTGCGCCACCCCCCGTCGAAGGCCGGCGCCGCCCGGCCGTTTGCCCCGCCGGGAGCAGAAGGTGTGTGACCCCGGTTCCGGTCCGCGTTTCCGTCCGGGTTTGGTTCCCTGTGTGACGGGCTGGCCGCGGTATATGCCCCGGCCCCGGCCGGGGGGCTGGCCGGCGGGTTGGGTGCCGTATTGCCGTCGCCCTCCGCCGTTTTTTCAACCGGCGCCGGGGCGCGCGCTGAGGCCTCCGGGGAGAGGTAATTGAGGCAGTAGCGCGGCATCAGGCTGCCCTTTCGCCCCGGCTTGTAGCGGATGAGCCCGTGCCGCTGCAGGCCCTCCCGCGCCCTGCGCATCCGGTCGCAGGCGGAGTCGCCCGCGCCGAAGGTGGTCTGGGCCAGCAGCCTGGCGTTGGCGACGGGCAGCCAGCCGTCCGGCCAGTGGGCGCCGCTGGCCTCCTGGTTGAACGTCTCCAGCAGCGCGTGCCAGAGCACAAACTCGTTGGCGGTCAGCCGGTTGCGGCTGGCGAAGGCCAGAAAGGCGCGGCACTCGGCGATATAGTTGACCCGGGGCATGGCGTTCCCTCCTTTCGGTGCTGCCCTGAGCATAGCAAAGCGCCCGGCGGACATTCACTGACATCTTTTTGCCGTGATACGAAACGAATGAGTAAACGCACCGAGGGGATGAGCATTTTTGATGGCTCCGCTCAGCCGAAAGAACGGGGCGTAGCCGGAGTCTACGCCAAGTGAAAGAGGCAACGCGGGGACGCAAAAAGGCCGTCCCATCAAAGCGTTTACGATTGAGTTTAGTATATATCCACCGGGCGCGGGCAGGGGCGCCGCACCCTTATTCCAGGTTGAACGCCTCCTCGATTTCCCGGACCTGGGCGTCGCCGATCTGCACCACGGCGCCGATTTCCCTTGCCGCGATGACCGCGCGGGCGGAGAACTCCAGCACCTCCAGGCGGTCGAAGGCGTTGAGCAGGTCGCGCCCGGTGACCACGACGCACTCGTTTTCGATGATGACCACCGGCACCCGCGGGGAGAAGGCGGCGGCCGTGCCCCGGATGTCGGTGGTGGAGCTGAGGAAGGGCAGCTTCTTCACCTGCCGCAGGCCGATGTAGCTCTCCGGAATCAGGCGGGAATCGAAGGGCGTGTCGGTGACGGCGAAGGCCATGATGGACGGCGCGTGGGCGATGAGCACGCTGCCGACGTCCGGGTGCGCCTCGTAAATCGCCTGGTGCAGGGGCACGGAGCGGCTGGGCGTCATCCCGGCCTGGCACATGCCGTCGCGGATGAGCACCAGGTCCTCGGGCTCCAGGTACATCCGGTCCTTGTTGTAGGGCGTGATGAGGAAGGCGCCGCCGTCCACGCGCTGGGAATAGGTGCCCTGGGTGGAGGTGAACAGCCGCTGGTCGTAGGAGCGGCGGATGAAGCGGCACATGTCCCGGCGGGCCGCACGCTCCCGGCTGGAGGCGACGCGGGGGATGAACTCGTCCATCGGGGAGTGCCGGGGGCGGGCGAAGGCGGCCAGCTGCTCCCCGCTCAGGGCGCGCGGCACGCCCAGCTTCAGCGCGTCAATTTCCAGCCGCCCGCTGAAGTCCAGCGTCTCGAAGGCCATGAAGGCGGAGAACAGGTCCTTCGCGCCGATGACGCAGCCGTGGTTCTCCATCAGCACGGTGTCGAAGCCCTCCTGGAAGCGCCGGGCGATGTTCTCCCCCAGCTTCTCGCTGCCGGGGACGGCGTACTCTGCCACGCCCACGTCGCCGCAGATTTTCAGCACGTCCGGCACCAGGCGGATGTTGGGCACCCGGCGCACCAGGCTGAAGGCGATCATCGTGGGCGGGTGGGCGTGCAGCACCGCGCGCAGGTCCGGGCGGATTTTGTAAATCTGCAGGTGCAGGGGCAGCTCGACCGAGGGGCGGTGCATGCCGGTTTTTTCCCCGTCCGGCCGAATCCGAATCATGTCCCCGCGCGTCAGGCTGCCCTTGTCGATGCCCGAGGGGGTAATCCACACGTCGCCGTTCTCGTCCCGGATGGACAGGTTGCCGCCCGAGGTCGTGGTCATCCCGTAGCGGTAGATGCGCTGCATGATCATCACCAGCTGGTCGGCGGGGTGCAAGAGGTCGAATCGCATGGGGAACCCTCCTTTTCCTGGGCCGCGGCAAGGGGGCCGCGCCGGCCTTATCTTACCCCATCCCGCGGCAAAGCGCACCTGCCCCGCCCGCCCTTACGGCGCCGCCGGAAGGCGTGCTATAATACCGCTTGAGAAACGGGGAGGGACAAGCAGATGGCAGACCGCAAGGCGGACATCATCCGGCTGCAGAACGAGCTCATCCGGGAGATGAGCCGGAAAAACCTGGACCGCGTCGGCAACGACCTGTGGGGCCGGCCGCCGGCGGACGGCGGGGAGGAACTGACGCCGCCGCCGGGCTACCCGGAAGTGCCGCGCATCGATTTCGGCGGGGGGGACGCGCGGCAGCAAGCGGGCGCGCCGGAAGAGAAGCGGGAGGAGGCGCCGAAGGAGGACATCGAGGAGCTGAAAAAGGAGCTGCACTCCTACATCGGCCTGGAGGTGGTCAAGGCCGAGGTGGAAAGCCTCATCAACCTGGTCAAGGTGAACAAGCTGCGCAAGCAGCACGATTTGCCCACGGAGGACCTGTCCCTGCACATGGTCTTCTCCGGCAACCCAGGCACCGGCAAGACGATGATCGCGCGGCTGATGAGCCGGATTTACAGGAGCCTGGGCATCCTGTCCAAGGGCCACCTGGTGGAGGTGGACCGCTCCGGCCTGGTGGCCGGCTACGTCGGGCAGACCGCCATCAAGACCAAGGAGGCGGTGGACAAGGCATTGGGCGGCGTGCTGTTCATCGACGAGGCCTACGCCCTGACCACCCGGGGGCCCCAGGACTACGGGCAGGAGGCGGTGGAGACGCTGCTGAAGAACATGGAGGACCACCGGGACGACCTGGTGGTCATCGCCGCGGGCTACGTGGACCTGATGAACGCCTTCGTCCACAGCAACCCGGGGCTGGAGAGCCGCTTCAACCGCTTCCTGTATTTCCCGGACTACACGGTGGAGGAGATGCTGGCCATCTTCGAGATGCGCTGCGACAAGGCCGGCTACCGCCTGGACGGGGACGCCCGGGAGCCCCTGAAGGAAATCCTGGCGAATGAGAGCGAGGACAACATCGGCTTCGGCAACGCGAGGGGCGTGCGCAACCTGTTCGAGCAGGCCGTCTCCCGCCAGGCCAACCGGCTGGCGAAGCAGGAAACCGTGACGCGGGACGAGCTGATGCTGCTGAAGGCGGAGGACCTGGAGGCGCCGGAAGAGGGCGCGGACGAAGGCGGCGGGCCGGAGGCGGACTAATAGGCGCCCCATGACCCGCGACTGAAGTTGAAAAGAAGTGTCCGCGGACACTTCAGACTGTCGAAAAAGGTCCGCAGACCTTTTTCGATTCGGAGGATTGCTACGGAATGTTTTCGCTGTTCGCGAAAACGCCCCGCGCGTCCGGCAAAGCCGGACGACACGATGATCATCGGTGGGCTGCCGCCCCCCGAAGCCCCCTGCATCATGGCCTGAAGTAAGGTTTTTACACCCTGAGAAGTGTCCGCGGACACTTCTTTTCCTTGGCCGGGAAGGGAATGGCCCCGCCCGCTCGCCGGGGCGGGGCCGGACGCCGGGGGACCCCTACAGCAGCGTGTAGCCGCCGTCGACGACAAGGTCGGAGCCGGTGGTGTAGGTGGAGGCATCGCTGGCGAAGTAGAGGAAGGCGCCGGTCAGCTCGTCCGCCCGCCCCATGCGCTTTTGCGGGGTGGCCTCGCGCCATTGCTGCGCGGCCGGGAAATCGTCGTTCAAGGGATTGGAGATGTAGCCGGGGCTGACGGAGTTGACGCGGATGCCGTAGCGCGCCCATTCCACGGCCATGGAGCGCGTCAGATGGAGAACGGCGGCCTTGGAGGTGACATAGCTGGAGGTCCGCTGCGGCACGTTCACGATGCGCGCGGAAATGGACGCCATGTTGACGATGGCGCCGCCCGTCCCCTGCGCAATCATCACCTTTGCCGCCGCCTGCGCGCACAGCATGGTGCCCACCAGGTTCACGTTGATGACCCGCATCCACTCCTCCAGCCCCGCCTCCTCCAGCGGGTAGAAGTCGACGACGCCGGCGTTGTTGACGGCGAAGTCCA
>JAAZAQ010000020.1 GCA_012514225.1 Clostridiales bacterium
CAGGCCGCCGCCGACGCCGCCGCCCAGGATGCTGCCCAGGATGCCGCCCAGGTCGAGCCCGCCGCCCGTGGCTGCCCCCGCCGCCGCGCCGGCGCCTACGCCCAGGGCGCCCAGCAGCTGCCCGCCGCCCAGGCCGCCCAGGATGCCGGCGATGGTGTTGCCGATGTTGCCAAGGGAGATTTTCGGCATGGCCTTGCCCGCGCCGTTGCCGCCCAGGGCGCCGGAAATCAACTGGATAATGATGGGAAGAATGCCTGACATGGTTACGCTCCTTTCCATTGGCGGATCCGCCAACCCCCGCCTTTGGCGGGCTAAGGGATTATAAACAGGTTCCGGCGGATTCAACAGGATTTGTCTAATTATTGTCCCATATTCAGAAAAATCTCCGCGTCCCGCAGGATGCCGCGCACGTCGGCGAAGGACAGCTTGCGCAGCGCCTGGTCGTAGGGCAGGACGTGAACCACCACGTCGCTGCCCGAAACCGGCTGCTGGTCCCCTGTGAAGGTCGCCAGGAAATACGTGAAATGCTTGAGCATCCCCTTGCCCTGGGGATACACGATTTCCCCGCCGAACCCGGGCAGGATGTCCGCGTGAAGCCCCGTCTCCTCGCGGATTTCCCGCAGCGCCGTCTGCTCCTGGGTTTCCCCCGCCTCCACATGGCCTTTGGGAAGCCCCGTGTTGCCGGACAACTCCGTCACCAGCACGTAGACGCGGCCCTCCCTCGTTTCACCGTAGAGGACCGCCCCGGCGGAATACTCGTGCTGGTAGGCGGCGTGGAGGGTTTCCCGGCGAAGCAGGCAGGGATAGACCCACAGGCCGGAGCTTCCCTCGCGGGGCGGGCCGATTTCAAACAGGACCTTCTCATAAAAGCCGGTCATCTCAGCCAGCGTGTCCGCGCTGAGCGTCGCCAGGTCCATCGTGCAGAAGGATTCGATGACCATCCTGCGCCCCAGCCCGCGGCCGCGGTGCTGCGGCAGCACGGACAGCGCCAGTATCCGGGCCGCGCCGGTCACCTTCTCCTCCATCGCCACCAGCGCGATGGCCCGGCCGTACTGGACGAAGCCGTAAACATGGTAACGCGGCATCTGCTGCCAGGCGCCCAGCATGCGCTTGTACTGCGCAGGCGTCAGGTGGGCGGTGCAGGGCGCCAGCAGTTCGTTGACGCCCGGCAGGTGCAGCCTGTTCTTCAGGTTGACGAACATCGGCCGGGATTTGGCCTGCTGCGCCCGCGCGGTATACGGCTGCCCGCCATGCGCGGACGGCCTTGAATCCATTTGTCCTTCCATCTTTCCGCTTTCAAGGCATCGCCGCTTCCTGTGGGCCGGACGACCGGCTGCCGGCGACGAAACCATTTTCTACATACTAAAGACCGGGTGCGCGGCTGTCAACCGCGGCGCCCGGCGCGGTTGATTCATGCCGTGCCCGGGGTTATAATCCGGCTGGGCGAACACATTGAAACGGGGAAGCGAATATGAAGGCGTTGGTCAAGGGAACCATCCTGCACCGGGGCGAGGCGCTGAAGGGAATGGCCTTGCTGTTTGAGGAAACAATCCGGGGCGTCGTCCCGGAGCCGGACCTGCCCGAAGGCTGCGAGCGGCTGGACGCGGACGGCCTGATGGTGTCCCCGGGGCTAATCGACCTGCACATCCACGGGTACGCGGGCGAGGATACCTCCGACGGCAGCGTGGAGGGCATCCGGCGCATCGCGGCGGGCTTGCTGGAAAACGGCGTCACCTCCTTCCTGCCGACCACCATGACCGTCTCCTGGCCGGAAATCGAGCAGGCCTTCGTAGCAGTCCGCACGCTCATGCCGCAAAGCCGGGAAGCGGGCTTCCCCGGCAGCGAAATCCTGGGCACCCACGCGGAAGGCCCCTTCATCAACCCCAGGCGCAAGGGCGCCCAGGCCGCGCGGGACATCCTGCCGCCGGACGCGAAGCGGCTGCTGGAGCACCGGGACGTCGTCAGAATCGTCACCATGGCGCCGGAAATGCCGGGCGGGCTGGCGTTCATCCGGGAGGTCACGTCCTCTTCCCCCATCGTCGTCTCCATCGGCCACACCGACGCCACCTTCGCCCAGGCAATGGACGCGATTGCGGCGGGCGCCTCCTATGTCACCCATCTGTTCAACGCCATGAGCGGGCTGAACCACCGGGAGCCAGGCGTCGTGGGCGCCGCCCTCGCGTCCCCGGTATATACGGAGCTGATTGCCGACGCCTTCCACGTCCATCCCGGCCTGTTCGCCCTGCTCGCGGGAACCAAGGGCGGCCGCCTGGTGCTGGTGACCGACTGCACCCGCGCGGGCGGCCTGGGCGACGGGGAATACACCCTGGGCGGCCAGCCCATCTTTGTAAAAGGCATCGAATGCCGGCTGGAGGACGGCACCATCGCCGGCAGCGTGCTCAGGCTCAACCAGGCGGTCCGGAACCTGCGGGACAAGGCAGGCCTTTCGGACGCCCAGGCCGTCTCCCACGCGACGCAGAGCGCGGCGGGCGCCATCGGCGTATCCGACCGCAAGGGCAGCTTCGAGGAAGGCCGGGACGCGGATATCGCGCTGTTTGACAATGAGTGGAACGCGCGGGCGACCTATGTGCGGGGCACGATGAAATACCGGAGGGCGTGAACATGACGAAGCTGAAAGTGCAGGCCCCGCTCGATCCAGGGTTTTCCCCCCTTCCGCTGGCCTTGCGCGCCTTCCGGCGGGACGTGAAGCGGCACGGCGCCCCGGCTCCGCTGACCCTGGTCTTCCACCGTTCCGAGACGCTGTGGTCGACCTACCGGATGGATATTTTCCCCGAAGGCGTCGACGACCCGCGCAACTTTTCCATGGTTGACCGCGTGGCCAAGAGCCTGCTGTGGATGCGGGGCGGGCACCGCGTCAGCGTGTCCGGCTCCCCCTCCGTCTTCGAATACCTGAAAGGCGCTTACCGCACGGGCGGCTCCAGGGCGTTTGACGCGGACTTCATGCAGACCGTCTACGAAAGGCCCTTCGAGGTATGCTGGCTGGACGAAGCGGGCCGGTACGCCCGTTCCGCGGAGGACGCCAGCGACGTCGGCAGGCACTTGAACGGCTGCCGCATCGGCTTTGACGCGGGCGGCAGCGACCGGAAGGTCAGCGCGGTCATCGACGGGGAGGCAGTGTATTCCGAGGAGGTCGTCTGGTTCCCGAAAACCCAGGAGGACCCGGAGTACCATTACCAGGGCATCCTGAGCGCCCTGCGCGCGGCCGCTGCGCGCCTCCCCCGGGTCGATGCCATCGGCGTGTCCAGCGCCGGCGTGTTCGTGGACAACCGCGTGATGGCCGCCTCGCTGTTCATCAAGGTTCCCAGGGACCTTTTCAATAAAAAGGTCAAGGATATTTACATCAACGCCGCCAGGGAAATGGGCGGCGTGCCCCTGGTGGTGGCCAACGACGGCGACGTGACCGCCCTGGCCGGCGCCATGAGCCTGGAAACCGGGCGCGTCCTGGGCCTGGCGATGGGCACCAGCCAGGCGGGCGGCTATGTGGACAGTCACATGCGCATCATGGGCTGGCTCAACGAGCTGGCCTTCGTGCCGGTGGACGGCAACCCGGCCGCGATGGCGGACGAGTGGTCCGGCGATATCGGCTGCGGGGTCAAGTACTTCTCCCAGGACGCCGTCATCAAACTGGCGCCCGCCGCGGGCATCGTCTTGAACGCCGCGGATTCCCCCGCGGACCGGCTCAAAGCCGTACAGAAGGAAATGGAAGAGGGGAACCCGCAGGCGCGGAAAATCTATGAGACCATCGGCGTCTACCTTGCCCATGCGGTCGCCTGGTACGCGGAGTTTTACGACGTCGCGCAGGTGCTGGTCATGGGCCGGGTCACCAGCGGGGAGGGCGGGACGGTCATGATTGACACCGCCCGGGAAACAATGGCGATGGAGTATCCGGAACTGGCGGGAGCCATCGCGCTGAGCATCCCGGACGAGCGGGCACGGCGCGTGGGCCAGTCCGTCGCCGCCGCCAGCCTGCCGGAAGTCCGGTACTAATCCCTTGACGCAGCCGAACCACGCTTCCGCGGCAGAGCGCCGGAAGGCGGGCGTATACGCCTTCCTGGCGGCCGCCTTCTACGCGGTCAGCACGCCGGTCGCAAAAACCCTGCTGCAAAGCGTCGGCGCCATCGTGCTGGCCGGCCTTTTGTACCTGGGCGCCGGCCTGGGCATGCTGCTGCTGCGGGCGGCGCGGCGCGGCGCCGGAATCAAGGACCGTGAGGAGCCGCTGGGAAGGGGCGAGCGCAAGTACGTCCTGGCCATGGTAGCGCTGGACGTGATGGCGCCCATCCTGCTGCTGGCCGGCCTGAAGCTGGCCGCAGCGGCCAACGTGTCCCTGCTCAACAACTTTGAAATCGTCGCCACCACGCTGTTCGCCTGGCTGCTGTTTCAGGAGCGCGTTTCCGGCAGGTTGTGGGCGGGCATCCTGTTGGTGACCGCCGCGACGGCGATGCTGAGCCTGCGGGACCTGGACAGCCTGCGGTTCAGCGCCGGCTCCCTGCTGGTCCTTCTGGCCTGCGCCTGCTGGGGGCTGGAGAACAACTGCACGCGGATGCTGTCCTCCAAGGACGCCCGGCAAATCGTCGTCATCAAGGGGCTGGGCTCAGGCGGCGCCTCCCTTGTCATCGGCCTTCTGGCCGGCGAAGCGCTGCCAGGCGTCCTGATAGCGATGCAGAGCCTCGCGCTGGGATTTTTCTCCTACGGGCTGAGCGTATACCTGTACGTGAAGGCCCAGCGCCACCTGGGCGCCGCGAAAACCAGCGCGTATTACGCCGTCGCGCCATTTATCGGGGCGCTGCTTTCACTGGCGCTGTTCCGCGAGGTTCCGGGCGCGCTGTTCTGGGCGGCGCTGGCTGTCATGGCGTTGGGCACGGCGTTTGTCAACAAGGGATAAAAATGCTTGCGCAAGTCGGGAGTTGCATGTATAATCCATTTTCGGCACATCCTTGCGCCATGCAAGACATGGCGCCATATGTCCATGAGGAGGTGAAAGGAATGGATTACGAACTGCTCTACATCGTCGATGTCAGCCTGGAGGAGGAGCCCCGCAAGGAACTCATCGCGCGCTTCAACGCGCTGATCGAGCAAAACGGCGGCAAGACCGAAAAGACCGAGGAGTGGGGAAAGCGCCGCCTGGCGTACCTGGTGAACGACAAGCCGGAAGGCTACTACGTCCTGGTCAACTTCTCCGCACCCCCGACCTTTCCCAAGGAGCTGGAGCGCCTGCTTGAAATCGACGACAACGTGATGCGCTATCTCATCACGCGCGTGGAACACAAGCGCTCCAACGTCAAGCCACAGGCGCAGCGCGCCGTGCCGCAAGGCCAGGCCGCCGACGTGCCGGAACCGGACGTCGAGGCCGTCGCCGAAGCGAACGAGGAGTAAAGTCCGGCATGAACAAGATTTTTATCATCGGCAACCTGACCCGCGACCCGGAGATGCGCAGCACCCAAAGCGGCGTCCCGATGTGCAACTTCACCGTCGCGGTCAACCGGCGCAACCGCCAGGGGGCGGAAGCCGGGCAGCCGGAGGCGGATTTCTTCCGCGTGACCACCTGGCGGCAGCTGGCGGAGAACTGCAACCGCTTCCTGGCCAAGGGCCGCAAGGTGGGCGTGGTGGGGACGCTGAC
>JAAZAQ010000185.1 GCA_012514225.1 Clostridiales bacterium
ACCGGGAGCACTTCCTGGAGCGCCAAATCATATCGGAGGGGGGAAACGCATGAAAAAGCTGTTCATCTCCGCGGACATCGAGGGCACCTGCGGCATCGCCGGCTGGGACGAGACGGAACGGAAGAACCCTGAATACGCAGTCTACGCCGCCCGGATGAGCCGGGAAGTGGCGGCCGCCTGCGATGGCGCAATCAGGGGCGGCATGGACCTGGTCGTCGTGCGCGACGCGCATGATTCCGCGCGCAACCTGGACGCAGAGCTGCTGCCGAAGGACGCGCAGCTGCTGCGCGGCTGGGGAGAGGACCCCCTGGGCATGATGATGGGCCTGGACGACAGCTTCCACGGCGCCGTTTTCACCGGCTACCACGACGCCGCGGGCACCGGCTCCAGCCCGCTCTCCCACACCATGAGCCTGGGCGTCGTCTGGATGACCCTCAATGGAGAGACCGTAAGCGAGGCCCTCATCAACGCCTACTCCGCGGCCTATTACGGCGTGCCCGTCATCGCGGTCACGGGGGACGCGGGCATCTGCGCGAAAATGAAGGCGCTCATCCCCGCCTGCCAAACCGTCCCTGTCAACAAGGGCTCCGGGGCCGCGGTGCTGAGCATCCAACCGCATCTGGCGCGGGAGCGCATCCGGGAGGCGGTCATGGCGGCCTGCCAGATGCCCCGCGAGGACTTCCGCCTCGCGCTGCCGGAGCGCTTCCGCCTGGACGTGCGCTACCGCGAGCACGCCCGCGCCTTCAAGGCCTCCTTTTATCCCGGCGTCCAGCAGCTGGACAGCCACACCCTGCGCTTTGAGGCGGAGGACTGGATGGAAGCGCTGCGGATGATGCACTTTTGCCTATGAGAACGCGAGCTGCAAAACTGCCCTGGGCGCTCGCGGGCGTCCTGCTGGTTCTTCTTCCGCGCTTCCTGCCGCCCGTCTGGGGCTTGTCGGCGGACGCCGCCCAGGTCCTGGGCATCTTCCTGGGCACGGTGCTGCTCTGGCTGGCGGTGGACGTCTCCTGGCCCAGCGTGCTTTGCCTGCTGGCGCTGAGCCTGTTGCCTGGCGTGGGCACCGGCGCGGTGCTCTCCGCCTCCTTCGGCAACGCCACCATCTGGTTTCTGGTTTTTTCCTTCCTGCTCACCTACGCGCTGAGCGAAACGGGCTTCCTGCGACGGGTCGCGCTCGCTTTCCTGTCCAACCGCTTCGCGGCGAAAAGCCCCCTGGCCTTCGGGTTCATGTTTCTGCTGGCGGTGCTCGTCCTGGGCAGTTTCATCGCCCCGACGGTCACCTTCCTGCTGTTCTTCGCGCTGCACCGCGAGGCGGCGGAGGCGCTGGGGCTCAAGCCCGGGAGCGCGCTGATGAAAGCCCTGATGGTGGGGACCGCCTGCGTCACCTCCGTCTCCTGCGCGATGACGCCCATTGCCCACACCTTCCCGCTCATGGCGCTGGGGTTTTACGAGGCGGCGACCGGGGAGACCATCAGCTACCTGTCCTACCTGAGAATCGGCCTGCCCGCGGGCCTACTGCTGTTCGCCTGCACCTGTCTGCTTCTCTGGCTGGGATTCGGCCGGAAAATCCGGGAGGAAAACGCGAACCCGGGCGCGCTGCGTCTGGCTGCGCCCGGGCCGCTTTCCCGCGGCGAGGTGTTCTCGGCGCTCGTGTTCTTCCTGGTCGTCCTCGCCTGGCTGCTGACCGGTATTCTTCCGGATGCCCTGGGCAAACTGGGCGCGCTGGGCACCGTCTGGCCGGCCATGGCCGGGGTGCTGCTGCTGTCCGCGCTGCCCCTGGGCGGCAAGCCGCCGCTGGACTTGAAACGCGGTTTGTCCCAGGGCGTTTCCTGGGTCAGCATCCTGCTGTGCGCCGCCGCGCTGGCCTTGGGCAAATACGTCGCGGCGGAGGAGTACGGCATGACCCGGGGCGTGGGCGAATTGCTCAAGCCCCTGATGTCCTCCCTGGGCGCAGCGGGGGTCACGGCGGTCCTCATCGCGGCGACGGTGCTGATGACCAACTTGATTTCAAACATCGTCACGACGACCGTCATGTACAACCTGGCCGCCGCCATCCTGCCAGCGCTGGCTGTCGCGGGCGCCGCCGTCCCCATGAAAACCGCCGCCATCCTGGTGGGGATGTGCGCCTCCCTGGCCTTCGCCACGCCGCCCGCCATCGCCCACGTCGCGCTGGCCGCCGGATCGGACTGGGCAGGCCCCGGCGACATGCTCCGCTACGGCGGCGTCCTGGCGCTGCTGTCCGTCGCGGCCGTTCTGGTTTTTGCATTGCTGTAAGAATATTAGTTGCATACTGGACAAATAATTCGATTGGTGTTATGATTCGTGCCGTTTCGACTTGGCCTCGGAGTATGGATGCCTGTTATTAAAGGATATTTAATCTGACTGGTCGAAACATTTCGCGGCGAACGCTTATTGCCGGTTGCAGATGTCCGGCGCCTGTCCGCGAAACCGCGCTCTCCTGCCTGACAGACCGATGCATTATTGTAGAAGGCGGTAACACAGATCATGCAAGAGATTCTATTTATTCCCCTGGTCGAAAACTTTGTCTTCCGGGAATGCAGCCCTGGCTGGGTCCTGAAACGCCAGCTGACGAGCCTACACGCCCTGGTCTATGTGACCGAGGGGCAGGGGGAGTTCGCTATCGACGACGTCGTGTACCCTGCCGCGCGGGGCGACCTGTTGTATTTCCCGCCGGGCGTATGGCGCGAGGTGACGGCCGACGCCAAAAAGCCGTTCCGGTACTACGCGTTTGAGTTCCAGCTCTTTGACGAGCAGTTCCATCCGACCAAGCTCCCCCTGCCCCTGCACAACCGCATCGGGCAGGACGTCAAGCTCGAGCATATCCTCATCCGCGTGCGCCAGGCCTGGGCGCTGCGAGAGTCATCCTGCCGGATGCAGGTGACTGCCCTCTTGATGGAATGCCTCTGCCACCTCATGTACATCACGGGGCTCAGGCAGGGGGCGGGCTCGGATCCCCGCATCCAGAAGGCGGCCGCCTTTGTGACCGAAAACGTGTCCCGCCACCTCAGCGCGGCGGAAATCGGCGAGGCGGTCGGGCTTCACCCCGGCTACCTCAACAAGTTGACCCTCAAGCATACCGGGATGACGGCCAGCCGATTCGTTACCAGCATCCGGGTCAATATGGCCGAGGACGCCATCATCTACGAGGGGATATCCATCGGGGAGGCGGCGCGCCGCTTCGGGTTCTCCGACATCTACCATTTCAGCAAGGTATTCAAGAAGTTCAAGGGTTACACGCCCTCGACGGTCAAGATGCTAAAGCGCTGAGACCGGAACGGGTCAGGCGCCGCGAAAGCGGCGCCTGTTTTTTTTAAGACCGCCCGCCGGGGTCAGTTCCCCGGCCACCGGTCCAGCAGCACCACCCGCGCCGGCGCGCCGTCCGCGTCCCGGATGCTCAGGGGCAGCGCCAGCATGACGTAGTTCCCGGCCTCCACGCCCTTGAGCGCGAGCCCCTCGATAATCAGGATGTCCTTCCGCATCAGCGCCAGGTGGGTCTCATGCCCGGGCTGGTCCCGCTCGATGCCCAGCGCGTCGATGCCCACGCCTTTGACGCCGGTTTCCGCCAGGTACTCCGCGCCGTCCTTCTTTAGGTAAATGAAGTCGGCCTGAAAAGCCTCGTCATCGGAGTTGCGCGTGCGCATCAGCACGAACTCACCGGCCTGGATACGGTGGGGGAGCAGGTCGTCCCTGGTGATGCCGCCCCTGACCCCGCTCAAGTCCAGCACGCGGCAGGCGGTCAGCAGGCTGGACAATGGCAGGGTTTCCGTCGTCCCGCCTCCCGCGGTCATATGCAGCGGGGAATCGATATGTGTCCCCGTATGCAGGGGCAGTTCCAGCCTGGATTCGTTCACGCTGTCATGGGGGATTTGCCGCGTAACGGTATGGACGGGGCGGTTTGCCTCCCTGTTCTTGTATACCTGCATGCCCGGGTGAATCTGCATGGAGACGTCGATAATCCTCATCGGGTTCCTCCTGTGTCAATGGTTCCGCGCGGATTCCGGCAGGTCGATTTCCCGCCACTCCCTGCCTTCCTCGTGCAGGAGCCGGTCGGCGCGCGCCGGCCCCCTGGAGCCCGCGGCGTAGTTGGGGA
>JAAZAQ010000186.1 GCA_012514225.1 Clostridiales bacterium
GCCGGGTCGGTGAAGCGGGCGTCGAAGCTGCCCGCGCCGCCCACGGGCTTGAACACCTCCACCGGCATGCCGTCCTTCGTCTGGCTGTTGAGGAAGACATACACGTAGGAACGCGGCGCCAGGGTGTGCGCGGCGTAGCCGTCGCTGGTGAGCAGCTGCTTTTCCATGCTGTCCGCCGTCGCCACCACGGTGCGGCTCGTCAGGTCCGGGTATTTCGCCCGGATGTAGTCGTCCACCGCCTTTACGAAATCCAGGTAGCGCTTTTGCTCGGGGTCCGAAAAATCCTCCTGCCGGGGGAAGGAGCCCGTCGCGATCGGGGGCAGCGCGCCGCGCCCGGGCCTGACCCGGGTTTCCAGGAAGCGCGCGTTGTCCGTCGCCGCCTCCAGCGCCTTCTTCGCGGCCTGCGCGTTCAGGTCGGCGGCGGAGGCGAAGCCGTACACACCGTCCCGGTAGACACGGGCGCTGACGCCCTGCTGGTCCGTGCGGGCGTTGGCCACCAGGTTGCCTCCCAGCAGGGTGACCCGCCGGGCGAGGCTGCGCTGGGCGCGCAGCTCGCTGTGCGCCCCCGGGGCGAAACTGCCGTGCAGGGAGGAAATGATGTCTGGAAGCAAATCGCGGCCCTCCTGTTCCAAGCCTTGTTCATCCTGATTAATCTGATTATATCACCCATCGCAGCAGACGGACAAAAAACAGGGATATGATCCCTGTTACACTGACAAGCGCTTGAAGAAATTACAAGTCTTAACTCCGATATTCTTGATGATTTCCTAGCGAATCAGTGATCAGACGATTATTCATAGTGCCATGTCGAGTTGCAATTATCGCAATGCGCACGAGTCATCAGCCCCTTTTTGGACAACCCTGTTGCCAAGAGAGACAAACCGCCCGTTAGAAGGGCAGCCGTTGCCTTTCCACCACTGATTCCCTTTTTTTGTTTTATTACTTCCGTAATGACTTTTCCTTTTACCTGACAATGCGGGCATACCAAGTGTGGATTATAGTTCGGCATTTTTCCCTCCAAAATTTTATATTATATTGCCCTTTTTTTCATAGTAGTGCACACAACAACACATGTCAAGCCAGCATGCAAAGAAAATTCGCTATAGACAACAAGCTGTGCGCCAATGGTTGTGAGTCAAATTAATTGGACAAAAATATCAACATGAAATACGATATAGCCTGAAAGACAGGTGATTGTATTGACCCGGCGCGAAGCGGTGAAGAAAGCCCTGCGGCACGAGGACGTGCGGCCCGTACCCTATTTCCTGGACATGACCGGGGAGGTGCACCGGCGGATGGTCAGGGAGACCGGGGACCCTCTGTTTTTCGAGCATTCCGGCTCCTACCTGGCCCAGGAGCGCAACGAGTCCTTCACCCCGCTTCAGGACGGGCGGTTCCGCGACATGTTCGGCGTCGTATGGGACCACGGGCGCCAGGAGGGCGACTTCGGGGTGGTGCGCGAATACCTGCTGACAGAGCCCTCCCTGGCGGGCTATGCCTTCCCGGAGCCGGACGAGGCGCTCATCCGCAGGAAATGCGAGCGGCTGGCCGCGCAAAAGGAACTGTACAGCATGTACATCATCGGGTTCTCGCTCTTCGAGCGCGCCTGGACCCTGCGCTCCATGCCCGACCTCCTGTGCGACATGGTGCTCAACCCGGCCTTCGTGGACGGGCTGATGGAAAACATCACGGCCTACAACCTGAAAGTCGTGGACATCGTCAGCCAGTACCCAATCGACTGCGTCTTCTTCGGCGACGACTGGGGGCAGCAGAAGGGGCTCATCATGGGCTACCCCTTCTGGCAGCGCTTTATCCGCCCCTGGCTGAAACGGCAGTACGACCACGTCAAGGCCCGGGGCATGGACGTCGCCCAGCACAGCTGCGGCGACTGCTCCGAGGTCTTCCCCGACCTGGTCTCCCTGGGGCTGGACATCTACAACACCTTCCAGCCGGAAGTCTACGACATCCGGAAGTTCAAGGCGCTGTACGGAAAGGACATCACCTTTTTCGGCGGCATCTCCACCCAGACCCTGCTGCCCTTCAAGAACCCGGAAGAGGTCCGGCAGGCCGTCCGGGACATCACCGCCATCCTGTCCCGGGACGGCGGCTACATCATCGCGCCCACCCATGCCATGCCCCACGATATCCCCACGGAAAACGTCCTGGCCTTCCTGGAAGCCTGCCGGAACCAATGAGGGGAAAGGACGGCCCGGCGGGCATTGCCCCGCCCCATCCGGGGCGGGGATTTGGGTTCTGCCCGGAAAACCGGGCCGGAACGGGTACACTCTTCAGGGAAAACGCGGCCAAAAGGCCGCAGAGAAAGAGGGAAGGGACAGCATGACGAAGTTCAGCGACATGAAGTACGAGCGCCCGGACTTTGACCGGGAGTTCGGGGAGATGAAGGGCCTGCTTGAGACGATGCGGGAGGCGAAGGAGGAAGGCGCCTTCTTCGGCGCGCTGGCCGCGCTGGAAAAGAAAACCCGCGCCGCCTCCACCCAGGGCACCCTGTGCCAGATCCGCCACACCATCGACACCCGCGACGCGTTCTACACCGCCGAGCAGGATGCCTGGGACGTGGCCATGCCCCGGTTCGAGGGGCTCGGGGCCGAGCTGGCCGCCATCGCGCTCAGTTCCCCTTTCCGGGACAAAATCACCGAGAAATACGGCCCGCACTTGCTGGAGAAGCTCGCGGTGCAGCTGAAGGCCTTCAAGCCGGAAATCATCCCCGACCTGGTGGAGGAGAACAAACTGGTCAGCGAGTACGAGAAGCTGATGGCGTCCGCGCAGGTGGAGTTCGACGGCAAGACCTACAACCTGTCCAGCCTGGAGCCCTTCATGGAGTCCACCGACCGTGACACGCGGCGCCGCGCCAACGACGCGCACTGGGGCTGGCTGGCGGAGCGGGTGGAGCAGCTGGACGAGCTCTACGACAAGCTGGTGAAAATCCGCCACCGCATCGGGAAGAAGCTGGGCTACGAGAACTTCATCCCCGTCGCCTACGCGCGCATGGGCCGGACCGACTGGGACCAGCAGGACGCCAGGGTGTACCGGCAGCAAATCCGGGACAGCGTCGTGCCCCTGGCGCAGAAGCTGTACAGGGAGCAGTCCGCGCGCATCGGCGTTCCGGACATGAAGAACTTCGACTACAGGCTGGAGTTTTTGAGCGGCAACCCCCTGCC
>JAAZAQ010000187.1 GCA_012514225.1 Clostridiales bacterium
CTGGAGGCCCATTTCGACCGCTTCGCCAAGCTGAACACCGTGCCCCTGGGCATGAGCGTGGACTCCGCGCCCAGCAAAAAGGTGTGGGCGGCCGTGCTGAGCATCCGCAAGACCAAGATGCTGGCCGATTTTTACCCCCATGGCAAGGTCGCGCAGGAGTACGGCCTGTTCCTGGAAGAGCTGGGCGCATCCGGCCGGGCGAACGTCATCGTGGACGAGGACGGCGTCATCCAGTGGGTCAAGGAGTACGAAATCGGGAAACTGCCAGACATCGAGGAAGTGTTCAAGGCGCTGGAAAGCCTCTGAGCGGGACAGGCAGGGGAGCAGCCCCCCGCCCTTGAGACACACACCCCCAAGGTTGGACATTGCCAACGGAGGGGGTGTGTTTCATTGCAACAAAGGCGCTTTGCGAACCGGTACGCGTTTTTCCTATAAAGCGGCGCGCGCCGGTTCCTCCGCCTCAATCCAGGCCATGGACAGCAGGGGCAGGCCCAGATGGATGGACAGGATGACGCCGATGGGGCGCATGACGACTTCGATGCCCTTTTCCTTCAATCGCCGGGCCAGCTCCTCCGCCGCGTCCTCGCCGCCCTGGTACTGCACCACCACTTCCTTTGGCTTGCCGGAGAGGCCCAGCACCATCTGGCGCAGCTGGTCCTGCCTGCCGCGGGCCAGGGAATGGCTCACCACGCTGCCGTCCTGCAGCGCCAGCAGGGGGCGGAGGTTGAGGAGGGTGGACACCGAGGAGCGCATGAAGCCCAGCCTGCCGCTGCGGCGCAGGGGGTCCATGTCCTGGATGGTGAAGATGGTACGGGTGTTCCGGCGCAGGGCCTTGAGGCGCTCGAAGCACGCCGCGAGCGTATCGCCCCGGTCAATCATCCCCCGCGCCTCCCGGAGCAGCAGGTACATCGCCCCCGCCGTCGAGCGGGAATCAACGACCATGAAGCCCTCCCCCGCCTCCTCCGCGGCCTTCAGCGCGTTGGCGTAGGTGCCGCTCAGGCGGGAGGAAAGGGTCAGGCACAGGGCCTGGTGCCCCTGCCGCTTCAGGCGCTGGAACAGTTCGAGGAAGGCGGGGGAAGGCGCCTGCGCCGTTGTGTAGCGGGACAGGTCGGCGTCCGGCTCCGGGCGCCAGTCCTCCACGAAGCCCTCCTGGAAGGCCTCGCGGCCGTCCCGGAAATAATGGCAGGGAACGACCAGCAGCCCCAGTTCCCGCACATCCTGGCGGCTGAGGCAGGCGGTGGAGTCGGTGACCAGGTAAATCAAAGCGGGAACCCTCCCATTCCGCGGAAGCGCTCGTAGCGCTGCAGCCGGATTCTGGCTCCGCCCATGCGCCGGAAGGCCGCCAGCCCCTCGCGGAAGGCCGCGCGGATGGATGCCGCCGCCAGTTCGCAGCCCTCGCCCTCCTCCAGGATGCCCTCAATGACGCCGAAAGCCAGCATGTCCGGCGCGCTGAGCTTGAGGGCTTCCGCGGCTTCCTTCACCTTGCCGGCGTCCTTGTAGATGATGCTGGCCGCGCCCTCGGGGGAGAGCACGGAATACACCGCGTTCTCCAGCATGTAGACCCGGTTGGCGGCCGCCAGGGCCAGGGCGCCGCCGCTTCCGCCCTCGCCGATGATGACGGACAGCACGGGTACGGACAGCCCCATCATCTCCCACAGGTTCTCGGCGATGGCCTGCCCCTGGCCCCGCTCCTCCGCGGCGATGCCGCAGGCCGCGCCCGCGGTGTCAATCAGGCACAGCACGGGCCGGTTGAACTTCTCCGCCTGGCGCATGTGCCAGAGGCTTTTTCGGTAGCCCTCCGGCTGGGAGGAGCCGAAATTGCGCCGCAGGCGGTCCGGCGTGTCCGCGCCCTTCTCCAGCGCCAGCACCGTCACGCAGCGCCCCTCGAAATACCCCAGGCCCGCCACCACGGCCGGGTCGTCGGCATAGCGCCTGTCGCCGTGCAGCTCGATGAAGTCGTCGATGATCTGCTCGATGTAGCGCATCGCGCTGGGCCGCTGGTTGCTGCGGGCAGCCGTCACCTTTTCGTAGGCGCTCATTTCCCGGCCTCCCCGTGCATCCTCAGCAACAGCCCCAGCAGCTCCCTTTGCTCCGAGCGCCGGCACAGCCTGCCCACAAAGCCCTTGTCCAATTGGAACTCCGATTGCTGGAAGCCTTCCGGCAGCTTTTGCCGGGTGGTCTGCTCGATGACCCGGGGGCCCGCGAAACCAATCAGGGCGCCGGGCTCGGCCAGGATGACGTCCGCCTGCATGGCGAAGCTGGCGGCCACGCCCCCCGTGGTCGCGTCGCAGAGCACCGCGCAGTAGAACAGCCCGACGTCCGAATGCCGGCGGACGGCGCCGGACACCTTGGCCATCTGCATCAGGCTGAGCACGCCCTCCTGCACCCGGGCGCCGCCGGAGAGGGTAAACCCCACCACCGGCAGGCGGTCCTCCAGCGCGCGCTCGAAGAGGCGGCTGATTTTCTCGCCCACCGCCGCGCCCATGGAGCCCATCATGAAGGCGTGCTCCATCGCGAAAAAGGCGCAGGGCCGGCCTTCCAGCAGCCCCAGGCCCGTGACCACCGCCTCCTTTTCCCCGCTTTGCGCGCGGGCCTGCATCAGCTTGCCCGCGTAGCCGGGGAAGGCGAGGGGGTCCCGGGAGGTCAGGTCGGCGTTGAGCTCCCGGAAACTGCCTTCGTCCAGCGTCATCCGGATGCGGTCCCGGGCGCCGACCTTGTGGTAATGGCCGCAGCGGGAGCAGACGAACAGCTCCCTCTCCAGGTCGGCCAGCGCGCACACGCGCTTGCAGCCCGGGCAGGCGACCTCCGGCGCCCTGTCCTCCTCCTGTGCGCCCTCGGGGCGCTCCAGGCGCAGGTTGGGGCTTTTGAACAGGGATTTTGGCAGCATTTACGCGTTCTCCCGGATGGACAGGTAATCGGTGGTGTAGCTGGCGTCCTCGAAGGCGGGCTCGGCGAGCAGGTCCGCCTGGAACAGGGCGGTGTGGTCCACGCCCTCGATGACCGTCTCGCACAGCGCAGCCTGCATCTTGCGGATGGCCTCCTGGCGGGTGGGCGCGTGGACGATGAGCTTGGCGATGAGGCTGTCGTAGTGGATGGGCAGCCGGTAGCCCTGGTAGAGCGCGGAATCAAAGCGCACCCAGGGGCCCCCGGGGATGTGCAGGATGTCGACGGTGCCCCCTGCGGGCGCGAAATCCCGGGCCGGGTCCTCCGCGTTGATGCGGCACTCGATGGCGTGTCCGCCGGAGTGCACGTCCTTTTGCTGGAAGGGCAGCTCGATACCCGCCGCGACGCGGATTTGCCACTTGACCAGGTCGATGCCCGAGACCAGCTCCGTCACCGGGTGCTCCACCTGCAACCGGGTGTTCATCTCCAGGAAAAAGAAGTTGCCCTGCTGGTCCATCAAAAACTCCAGCGTGCCCACGCCCTCGTACCTGAGCGCCTTCGCCGCCTGGCGCGCGTAGCGGGCGAGCTTGGCCCGCTGGGGCGGGGTCAGCAAGGCGCAGGGGCTTTCCTCCAGGATTTTCTGGTGCTTGCGCTGCATGGAGCAGTCGCGCTCCGCGAAGCTGACGGCGTGCCCCTTCTGGTCGCAGAGCACCTGCACCTCCACGTGCTTGACCTGGGTGAGCAATTTCTCCAGGTACAGCGTGGGGTCCGCGAAGGAGCTCTTGGCCTCCGCCGCCGCCGTGGAGTAGGCGTGGGGGAAATCCTCCGGCCCGTCCATGCGGCGGATGCCCTTGCCGCCCCCGCCGCTGCGCGCCTTGATGAGCAGGGGGAAGCCGACCTCCAGCGCGGCCTTCTGCGCCTCGGCCAGGTCCTTCAGGTTTTCCCGGCCGGGAATGGTGGGCACGCCGGCCTGGGCCATGGTGTGCTTGGCGGCTTCCTTGTCCCCCATCTTGCGGATGACCTTGCCGGAGGGCCCGATGAACTTCAGCCCGTTTTGCGCGCACAGGTCCGCGAAGTCCGCGTTCTCGGACAGAAATCCGTAGCCGGGGTGTACCGCCCGGCAGTCGGTGTTCAGGGCCGCGGACAGCACCGCGGTCTGGTTCAGGTAGCTCAATTGCGAGGGCGCCGGCCCGATGCAGATGCTCTCGTCGGCCAGGGACACGTGCAGGGCTTCCTTGTCCGCCTCCGAGTAGACGGCCACCGTCCTGATGCCCATCTCCTTGCAGGCGCGGATGACGCGCACGGCGATTTCCCCGCGGTTGGCGACCAGCAGCTTTGAAAACATATTCAGTGCCCGGCCTGGCTGAGCATCAGCAGGAATACGCCCTTCGCGCACAGCTCGCCGTCCACCCGCGCTTCCCCCGAAATCTTGATGAGCTGACCCGAGGCGCGGAGCAGCTCGCAGCGGGTCCGGATGACGTCGCCCGGGCGCACCATGCGCCGGAAGCGCACGCCTTCCATGCCGGTGAACAGCGGCAGCAGGCCCTTCTTCAATTCGTCCCTGACCAGCACCCCCGCGGACTGGGCGATGATTTCGCACAGCACAACGCCGGGCACCACGGGAAGGCCCGGGAAGTGCCCCTGCAAAAAGGCCTCGTCGCCCCGGACACGGTAGCGCCCGGACGAAGCGCCGCCTTCCTCCAGGAAGGCCTCGTCCAGCAGCAGCATCGGCGGGCGGTGGGGCATGAAATCCTCAATCTCGGCTCGGTTCATGTCATCCTCAGCACAGTTTTATCAGCGTCTGGCCAAACTCGACCACGCTGCCGTTGGCAACGCAGATGTCGGCCACCTGGCCGTCCTGCGGCGCGGTCACCTCGGTCACCTGCTTCATCACTTCGATGAGACACAGCACGTCGCCCTTCCTGACCCGGTCCCCCACCTGCGTAAAGGGTTTCCCGCCGGGCTCGGGCGCCTCGTAATACACGCCGACCAGGGGGGACTTGACCTCCACGATGCGATTGAAATCCGGCCCCTCCGCGCTGACGGCCTGGGCGGGATAGGGCTGCGCCGCCGGACGGGGGGCGGCGGCCGGTTCCGGCACGGCGCGCTTCATCCGTACGCGCTCCTCGCCCTCCCCCACCGATAGCTCCGACAGGCCGCTTTCCTCAAACAGCCGGATGAGTTCCCGCAGACGGTCGAGGTTCATATCCCGCTCCTCACGGCCAGCACCCCGTTGTGGCCGCCGAAGCCCAGGGAGACGGACACCCCCAGCCGGCGCGCGTCCTTTCGCGCTTTCCGGGGCACATAGTCCAGGTCGCACTCCGGGTCGGGGTCGAGGAGGGGGATGGTGGGCGGCAGCACGCCGGTTGACAGCGCCAGCAGGGTCGCGATGAGCTCCGCCCCGCCGGCGGCGCCCAGCATGTGGCCGGTGGCGCCCTTGATGGAGGAGACGGCGGCCTTTCGGGCCCGCGCCTCGCCCAGGGCGCGCTTGATGGCCAGGGTCTCGGTCTTGTCGTTCAGCGGCGTGCCGGTGCCATGAGCGTTGATGTAGAGGCTCTCGCTCCCGTCGTCCCCCGCCTCCTCCAGCGCCATGCGGATGGCGCGGGTCGCGCCGTCGCCCTCCGGATGGGGCGCGGTGATGTGGTAGGCGTCGCAGGTGGTGCCGTAGCCCACGATTTCGCCCAGAATTTCGGCGCCCCGCGCCCGGGCGTGCCCGTATTCCTCCAGCACCAGCACCGCGGCGCCCTCGCCCAGCACGAAGCCGGCGCGGTTGCGGTCAAAGGGCAGGCTGGAGGCCAGCGGCTCGTTCTTCTCCGACAGCGCCATGGCGTTGGCGAAGCCGGCGATGGCGATGGGGTTGACCGCGGCCTCGCTGCCCCCGGTGATGACCGCGTCCAGGTAGCCGTGGCGGATTTGCCGGTAGGCTTCCCCCACCGAGTGGGTGGAGGTGGCGCAGGCGGTGACCACCGGCACGCAGGAGCCGCCGGCCTTGTAGCGGATGGCCGCGTTGCCGGCCGCCATGTTGCCGATCATCGTGGGGATGCACAGCGGCGACACGCGGGACGGCCCGCGGGAGAGCAGCTTTTCCGACTCCCGGAAGAAGGTCTCGATGCCCCCGATGCCGCTGGAGATGTTGGCGCCCAGGCGTTCCGGGGCCACCGTGCCCTCCAGGCCGCTTTGCGCCATCGCCTGGTGGGCGGCGGCCATGGCGTACTGGGTGTACAAATCCATGCGCCGCGCCTCCGCCACCTCCAGGCCGTGCCGCGTCGGGTCGAAATCCCTGACCTCCGCCGCGATGCGCACCTTGTAGGCGCCGGTGTCAAAGCGGGTCAGGGGGCCGATGCCGCACTTCCCTTCAATCAGCCCCTGCCAGAAGCTGGCCACGTCGTTCCCCAGGGGGGAAATGACGCCCATGCCGGTCACAACGACTCTGTTCATCCCATTGCCCTCACATATACATGCCGCCGTCCACCTGAAGGACGCAGCCGGTGATGTAGTCGGCGTCCCCGGAGCACAGGAAGCCCACGGCCTTCGCCACTTCCTCCGCCCGGCCCGCCCGCCCCGCGGGCACGGCCTGAAGCGCCTTGCCGAGCGTTTCCGGGTTCATGGCCCGTGTCATCTCCGTGTCGATGAAGCCGGGCGCCACCAGGTTGACGGTGACCCCGCGGGGGGCCAGCTCGCGGGCCAAGGTCTTGGTCAGCCCGACCAGGCCGGCCTTGGACGCCGCGTAGTTGGCCTGCCCGGGGTTGCCCATCAGGCCGGACACGGAGCCGACGAACACGACGCGACCCCAGCCACCCCTGAGCAGGTCGCGGTAGCAGGCCTGGGCGACATGGAAAGCGCCGGCCAGGTTCACCGCCACGACCCGGGCGAAATCCTCCCCGCCCATGCGCAGGGTGAGCCCGTCGCGGGTGATGCCGGCGTTGCTGACCAGCGCGCCGACCGGCCCCAGCGTTTCCCTGACCCGGGCGACCGCTTCCTTCACGGCGCGCTCGTCGGAGACGTCGCACTTAAGCGCCAGGGCGTTCACGCCCTTTTGCTCCAGTTCTTCCACGGTTTCCCGCGCGGCGTCCTCCCGCCCGGCGTAGAAAATGGCGACCCGGGGGAAGCGCCCGGCCAGTTCCAGCGCGATGGCCTTCCCGATGCCCCGGCTGCCGCCGGTGACCAGCGCCGTCCTGCCGATTTCGCTCATGCCCCGCCCCCCAGCGCTTCCGCCGCCTGCGTCAGGCCTTCCATATCCTCCGCCTGGAAGACCGCCGCGCCGGGCAGCGTCTTGGCGATCAGCCCGGACAGCACCTTGCCCGGCCCCAACTCCAGGAAGGCGTCGAAGCCGTCCCGCGCCATGTTGCGAAGGGTGTCCGTCCAGCGCACCGGGCGGGTCACCTGCCGGGACAGCAGCTCCTTCGCCCGCTCCGCCCCGTAGGGCTCAGCCCCGGCGTTGCCGTAGACCGGGATGGAAGGCGCCTGCAGGGTTTCCCCCGACAGCGCCCGGGACAGGCCGTCCCCGGCTTCCCGCATCAGCGGGGAGTGGAAGGCGCCGCCCACGTTGAGGCGCAGGCTGCGGCCGCCGGCGGCCTTCAGCGCCGCCTCGAATCGGTCCAGGTCAGGCAGCGCACCCGCGACCACGGTCTGGTCCGGCGCGTTGAAGTTGACCGCCCAGACCCCCGGATGCCTCTCCAGCGCCTGTTCGACCGCCCCGGCGTCCATGCGCAGCACCGCCGCCATGCCGCCCGGGTGTTTCTCCGCGCAGGCCTGCATCAGCAACCCCCGGCGGGCGACCAGGGAAAAGGCCTGCTCGAAGCCCATGATTCCGGCCTGGTGGCAGGCGGACCATTCCCCCAGGGAAAAGCCGGCGGCGCCCCACGCCCTTAAACCCAGCCCGCCCGCCGCGGCCGCGCAGGCGCACTCCACCAGAAACAAGGCCGGCTGGGCGGTGTCCGTGCGGGTCAGGCGCTCCATGGGGCCCTCGAAGCAAGCCGCCAGGATGCCCGGCATCAGCGCCTCCGCGCGGTCCATCAGGGCCCTCGCCGCGGGAGAGCCCTCGTAAAGCGCCCTGCCCATGCCGGGCTTCTGGGCGCCCTGGCCGGGGAAGACAAAGGCTA
>JAAZAQ010000188.1 GCA_012514225.1 Clostridiales bacterium
AAGGAGATTGCCTCATGAAAGCAAAAAAATGCAGCATTGGCTGGGCCAGCATCGACATCACGCCGGACCGCCCCGTTTTTGTCGCGGGACAAATGTATCCGCGGATTTCCACCGTGGTGCTGGAACCGCTGACAGCCACGGCGGTCGTCTTCGAGCAGGAGGGCGAGCAGTTCACGCTGCTGTCCGCGGATGTGGTCAATTTCAACGTCGATGTTATCCGGCGCGTGCGGGACAAGCTGGCGGGCGTCCAGGGGCTGGATCCCATGCGGGTGGCGTTCTGCGCCACCCACACGCACAACTCCATGCGCTGCGCGCAGGACCCCCACCTGGTCAACAGCCGGCGCTTTTTGGGAGAGGACAGGGGGATTCCCTGGAATCCGCCCGAGAACATTCTGTATGGGGACGAGGAAGCCGAGTTTGTCGCGGCGCGCCTGGCCGTGGCAATCGAAGAGGCCTGGGTGTCCAGGCGGCCCGGCGGCATCGCCTTCGCGGACGACTACGCGGCCGTGGGGTTTAACCGCCGGCCCATTTTCCGCGGCGAGGACGGGGGGGAACGAAGCCGGATGCACGGGGTGTGCAGCCAGCCCAATTTTCTCCGCTTCGAAGCGGCCAGCGACCACCTGGTCGCCATGTTCTACACGTTTGACGATTCCGGCGCGCTCACGGGGGTGGGCGTGAACGTGAACTGCCCTTCCCAGGTGTTCGAGCTGCATACCTTCCTCACCTCCGATTTCTGGGCGGACGCGCGCGCCTGCATCCGGGAGCGGCTGGGGAACATCCGGATTCTGCCCATGTGCGGCGCGGCGGGGGACCAGGACCCTTCGGACCTGATGCGGCTGGGCAAGTACAACGAGGAGGCGTTCCAGCGCTGGGGCGGACAGACCGGCGAGGTGCTGCGGAACTTTGACATGTCCCGGGAGTGCCGGAAAATCGGCGAACGCATCAGCGAGGCGGTATGTAGGGGCTATGGCTTCGCGCGCAACCATGTGCTGCGGCAGCTGGATTTCCGGGTGGAGCGCCTGGACCTCAGCCTGCCCATCCGCAAGGTTACCCCGGAGGACGTTCGGGAAGCACAGAAGCTGATGGATCAGGCAAGCGAGGCATTTCCCGCCGGGCGCCCCATCACCATGGAACAGTACCTGCAAATCTACGAGCCCATGGGCGTTCTCCTGCGCTGGGAGCGGCAGAACCAGAACCCGGACTTCGAATTCGAGGTTTTCGTCGCACGGCTGGCCAACGCGGTCTTCGCGACCAATCCCTTCGAGCTGTTCAGCGAATACGGGATCAGAATCCGCGCGCGAAGCGCAGCGGACTATACCTTCATTGTCCAGCTGTGCAACGGCGCCGGGGGATATCTGCCCACGACGGCCGCTTTGTCCGGCGGCAGCTATTCCTCAAAGCCCGCCACGACCACCCTGGGGCCGGACGGCGGGGACAGGCTGGTGGAGGAAACGCTGGGCGCGATCGGGAAAATGTATCAACCGTGAGAGGCGGGTTTGAACTTATATGCAGGAGGAAAAAGAAAGAATGGACGGGAACGGGCAAATCCTGATTGGCTGGGGGAGCTGCAGCATTACGCCGGAGCGCCCAGTGTTTTTGGCGGGGCAGATGTATTACCGCATTTCCAGGTACGTACACGACCCCATCACCGCCACCGCCCTGGTGCTGGACAATGGGAACGCGCACACGATTCTCCTGTCCTGCGATATGGTGGGCGTGTCGGACGCCTTGTGCGGGAGAATCCGGGCGGAACTGGACGGCTTTGAGGGAATCGACGCGTCCAACCTGTCTGTTTCCGTAACGCATACGCACAATTCCTGCCTGTTCTCGCCGGATTTCGTCCGCAGCGGGTTTGAGGCTTACTTCGGCCGTGACATCAGCCAGAAGATGGACGTTCCGGGCGATGTCCTCGAAGGCGACGAGGCGGTGGAATTCTATTTGTCGCGCGTCATACCCATGGTCAGGGACGCATGGAGAAACAGAAAGCCAGGATTCGTCTCCTCCGCCGCGGAATACGCGCCGGTGGGGTTCAACCGCAGGCCGGTCTTTTCGCTGGGCGGCGGCGCGGAAGAATCCAGGATGTACGGCGACTGTTCACAGCCGAATTTCCTGCGTTTTGAGGGAACCAGCGACCACACCGTCGACATGGTCTATACCTTTGACTCCGGCCGCAATCTGACGGGGGTCCTGGTCAACGTGCCCTGCCCCTCCCAGGTGTTTGAACTGCACTACTTTATCTCGGCGGACTACTGGCATTACGCGCGAGGCAGCATCCGTCACAGCGTCGGTGAAAACGTGTATGTGCTCCCCCTGTGCGGGGCTTCGGGGGATCAGAATCCCCTGGACCTGGTCCGGCTGAGCAAGATGAACTCCGCGGCGCTGAAGGATTGGAACGCGCAGGCGGGCGAAGCCCACCGCAACCTGGACATGACGCAGGAGGCGGCGGACATCGGCGAGCGGATTGCCTTCGCCGTAGCCAGAGGTTTGCGGAAGTCGCGCTCCAACATGCAGTCCCGGCCGGTTTTCTCTCACAAAAGCCTCATGATGGAGTTGCCGCTGCGGCAGGTGAGCGAGGCGGAGTACAGGGCGAGCAAACAGACGCTGGATGCGCACGCCGCCCGCTTCTCCCCGGAGAACCGCATGACCAGCGCCGACCAGGTCGCAATGTTCAACGACATCGGCGTCGTCAACAGGTGGAACCTGCAGAATCAGACCCAGGCCTACCGTTTCCAGGTCAACCTGACCCGGCTGGGGGAAACGGCGCTGATTACCAACCCTTTCGAGATGTTCTGCGAATACGGCCTGCGCATCCGGGCGAGGGCGAAGCCCCGGCAAATCATCAACGCGCAGCTGACAAACGGAACCGGGGGTTACCTGCCGACCACAGCGGCTGTCAGGGGCGGGAGCTATTCGGCCAAGCCGGCCTCCACCAAGGTGGGGCCGGAGGGGGGAGACTTGCTCGTGGAGGCCTATATCCGGGAGATTGACAGCTTCTGGTAAAACGCTGCGGGACCTCCGCGCCGGCGAAACGGAATGGCCTGGGTATAACCCGGGCTTTTCCATGTGGGCCTTTCTGGTCGATGGATAGGCCCCCGGCGCTATTCTGGTACAAGAAATGCCTGCAAGCACATGCGACGGCTTAAAATCCGTCGCATGTGAACCGAACCCGCCTGCCCGGCGACTACACAGGTGAAAGGAGGCGGATATGCCGGAAACGGACCTGGCCCGCGCCCGTGAGTGCGACCCCGCCGCCTTCGAGCGCCTGGTCACCCCGCTGCTTCCCGGCCTGTTCGGTTTTCTCCGCAGGCGCCTGGGGCAGGGGGCGGAAGACGCCTACCAGGAGACGTTGCTGGCCGCCTGGCGCGCCGTCGGGGGTTTCGCCGGGCACTCTTCGGTGAAGACCTGGCTGTACGCCATCGCCGGCTATAAGTGCGCGGACGCGCTGCGAAAAAGGGGCCGGGAGCCCAAGACGGTGGAAGCGGGTGACGCGCTGGCGGCGGAGCCCTTCGAGGAGGGCAGCCTGGAGCGCATGGACCTGAAGGCCGCGGTTTCAACGCTCAAGCCGGAGGACAGGAGCCTGATTTTCCTGGTCTATTCGCAGGGCTTCGGCCTCAGGGAGGCGGCGGAGACCCTGGGCATCTCGGAGGGAACGGCCAAAAGCAGGCTGCACGCCCTGAGGAAACGGCTGCGAACCAGCCTGGGAGGGAAGGGATGAACCTTGAGCAACTGGCTGAGCTGCTGCCCCGGTATATCGCCGGCGGGCTGCCGGAGGAAGGGATGCTGGCCGTGAGCCGCGCGCTGGCGGACACGCCGGGCGCGCTTGCGGAATTGAAGTTTGCCCTGGCGATGCGGGAGGCGGAACAGGCCGGCGAGGAAACCCCGCCGCCCTTCCCGCAGGCGGTCTATCAACCATCAGGCGCGCCCGGCTTTCTCCCCCAAACCCTGTCGGACGGGCTGGACCTGCTGCGCGGCGCATTGGGCGTGACGGCGTCCGCCGTACGCATGACCTTCAGATTCTTTTAGCGAGCAAGGAGGAAAACATGGACGATCTGGGAGAGAAAATAAAAAGCGACGCGGCGGAGAGCGCGGAGGCGGTCAGCAGCATGCTGGAGGCCGTGGGCAACAAGGTGCCCGGGCTCATCAAGGACGTGATGGGCAGCCTGTATTCCCGGGAGGTGGGAAGCAGCATGGGGCAGGCGGTCGGCGCCTATTACAAGGAGCTGATTTCCGCGGGCATCCCCGAGGCGGCGGCGGTGGCGATGGCGACGAGCTACTCCTTCTCCCTCAAGGACCTGAACACCCAGGAATTTGGCCAGAATCGCAGGGGGCAAGGGGGCAGGGGCTTCACCGCCCGCCACGGCGCGGACGACGGGGAAGCGTAAACCACGCGCATGAACGCCCGCTTCAGGAAGGCCGCGGCCGTCCTGCGCGCCGTCGGCCAGGCGCTGCGCCTGCTGGTGAAGCTGCCCGGCCTGCTGGTTCTCGCCGCCGCGCGGTACAAGGCCTTCCGGAACGCCTTTGTCCGTGCCGCCGAAGAGGCGGGTATGCCCGCGCCGCTGGCCCGTGAACTGGCGCGCGCGATGCGGCCGGGCAGGATGTGGAGGGACTGGCAAGGCGGAGGAGGGGAAGGCGTGGGGACGGGGGAGCGCGGGGACTTCGCCCCCGGGCCCCCGCCCGGGGATTTCATCCCCGGACCCCATATTTCAGAATAGGATGAGGTTGAGTTGTCATGTCGGGCCAACGGGCGAAACCAAGTGACACCATAAGGGGAATGGAAAAGTTCAGGGGGTGGTTCCCTGAACTTTTGTTATAAAACGGCGTTCCCCAAAGACGGGGGAAAAGGACGAATCCTTCCTATTCCCCGGGCTGGATTTCCCGGTCGTACAGCGTGCCGGACAGCCGCAGGGCCACCTCGCCCAGCGCGTCGCAGCGCAGGCTGAAGGCGCGCTCCCTGAGGCCGAAGGACAGCTCCACCGGGTTGCCCGGCAGCAGCTCGCGGTGGTAGGACACCCTCAGGGTGTGTACGGGGGTTTTGTCAATCGGCGCTTCCTCGCCCAGGAAGCACAGCGCCCAGTCGGCGGCGCGGGTGTTGTTGACGTGGCCGTTCTGGTCAAAATCGGTGAACAGCGGCTTCCAGGTCACGTCGCGCCGCAGCCCGCCTGAAACCTCCTCCGCCGCCCCGGGGTTGTGCAGCGGCACGGTCAGGCCGCTGGTGTCCGGCATGAGCGCCGTCACGGGCGGGCACTCCGGCAGCATCTGGCGGGTGTTGACGTCGGCCAGCACCCAGAAGCTGCTGCCCCGGGCCAGCGGGCGGCCCCGCCCGTCCTCGATCAGGTAGTACCGGGGGAAGATGCCCCGCCGCGGGCGCCCGGGAAAGGACTTGCCCACGACCGTCTGCGCGATTTCCGGGTAGCGGTCGATGACCATCTCGTGCCGGGTCAGAATCCACACCGCGTTGAACTGCAGGGTGTCCTTCCGCCCGCAGCCCAGCAGGATGGAATGCTCCCCCGCCAGCTCCTGCATGAGCACCATGACGCTGTTCATCCGCCAGAAGCCGTGCCGGTCGCAGTCGGACGACAGGATTTTGTACGTTGATTCGATTTGCCGCATGCCGTTCTCCGCTTCGTTCTTCCGGGCGCCAGGGGAAAAGCCCCCCGCCATTATAGGCGGGGGGCCTCAGGATTATCAAGGAAGTGCTTACTTGGCGTACTCGATGCTGCGGGTCTCGCGGATGACGTTCACGCGGATTTGCCCGGGGAACTCCATTTCGTTCTCGATGCGCTTGGCGATTTCTTTGGCCATCACGCGCACGCCGTCGTCGTTGACGTCCTCGGGCTTGACCATGATGCGCACCTCGCGGCCGGACTGGATGGCGAAGCTCTTTTCCACGCCGGTGAAGGAGTTGGCGATTTCCTCCAGCTTGGTGAGCCGCTTGATGTAGTTTTCCAGCATCTCGCGCCGGGCGCCGGGCCGGGCGGCGGAGATGGCGTCAGCGGCCTGCACCAGCACGGCCTCGACGGACTGGGGCTCCACGTCGTTGTGGTGGGAGAGGATGGCGTGGATGACCTCGGGGCTTTCGCGGTATTTGCGCGCCGCCTCGCCGCCCAGGGCGGTGTGGGTGCC
>JAAZAQ010000189.1 GCA_012514225.1 Clostridiales bacterium
GCCGCCCCCGCGAGCCCGAGGCTGCCCATGTACATGAGTACCCGGCCGCTGTCGCCCTTGTGGGCGTGCGCGGGCCGCCGGGGAAGGCGTTCGCTCAGGTCGGCGGGCTCCAGCGCCGTGAGCAGCGTTTCCTTGCCCAGGGCGTCCCAGGCCGCTGTAGGCACGCCGATGTCCACCGCGTGCAGCGCCCCGCGCAGCTCCGGTCGGTCCGTCAGGCACAGGCCGGTCTTCAGGCAGCCCAGCGCGATGGTGTGCGCAGCCCCAATAGCTTCTCCTGCCACGGCGCCCGTCAGGCTGTCCATCCCACTGGGCGCGTCCACCGCGAACACCGTGACGCCCGACGCGGAAACCTCCCGCGCCAGCATGGCTTCAGCGTCCGGCAGCGCTCCGTGAAAGCCGGTGCCGTAGACCGCTTCCACCACGGCGTCCGGCCGCGGTTCGGACAAAACCGGTTTCCCCGGCGCCCAGGCCCTGGCCGGGATGCCCAGGGCGTTCACATAGCCCAGGTTTGCCTGCGCGTCCGGGGTCCTGGGCTTGGACACCAGCAGGACGGCCGGCTCGCCCCCGTCCAACAGGCAGAGGCGAGCCATGGCCAGCCCGTCGCCGCCGTTGTTGCCGGAGCCAATCAGGTAGAGGACCTTCTTCCCCGCGACGCCGCCCAGCAACTCCGCAAACAGGGCGTGGGCGGCGCGCGCCGCGTTCTCCATCAGCAGCAAGGGCGGGACCCCCAGTTCAAACGCGCGGCGCTCCAGCGCGCGCATCTGCCCCGGCGTAAGAATCGTGCGCATCCTATTTGCCCTCCAGGATGACGAAGGCCAGCGCGTAGCTCCCTTCGTGGGTGAGGCTGAGGTGCGTGGCCAGAACCCCCGCCTTGTCCGCCGCCGCGGCGGCCTGGCCGGTCAGTTCCAGGTATGGCGCGCCGTTCCCGCGCCGCAGCACGGCTACCTCTGCGAGCGGAATGCCGTAAAACCCCTCGCCCAGCGCCTTGGCGAAAGCCTCCTTCGCCGCGAAGTTGGCCGCCATGGTGGAGGCGGAAAAAACACCGCGGGAAAGGATATCGTCCTGTTCCCGGGCGTCAAAGTACCGTTTGAGGAAGGAACCGTCCTGCAGCAGGCGTTCCATCCGGGAGATTTCACACAGGTCTGTCCCGACGCCCAGAATCATGCCCGGGACGCGAACACCGCGTTGGCGACCGCGCGGGCGGTGACTTCCTGCGCCGCCGCGCAGAGCTTGACGAAGTTGACCTCCTGCAGCACCCGCCCCGTCGCCAGGGAAAAGAGGGTGTCGCCGTCCATCTGGGTATGGGAGGGCCGGATGGCGCGCGCGAGCCCGCCGTGGGCGGCGTCCGCCAGGCGGGCGGCCTCGTCCTTGGTCAGCTTGCAGTCCACCGCGACGACGCCGATGGTGGTGTTGGTGCCGGGCGCGGGGATACGCATCTGGGCGGGCATAGGCGACGCGCCGAACAGCAGGCCGTCCGCCATGACCTGGGTGCCGTCGGGCATGCGCGCGCAGGCGAGGCACTGCCCCGTGTGCGGGTGGTATACGTCGCCCACCGCGTTGACGGCGACCAGGGCGCCGACGGTGACCCCTTCGGGCAGGGTGAGGGAGGCGGAGCCGATGCCGCCGGGCTGGGGTACCGCGTTCTGGACCAGCTTGCCCACCGTGCAGCCCGTCCCCGCGCCGTAGCGGCCCTGCTGGACGCCCTTGGCGGCGGCGGTGGCCGCCGCCCTGCCCATCGCCGCGTCCGGCGCGGCGGCAGGGTCCCCGACGCCCAGGTCGAACAGCACGGCGGCCGGCACGATGGGGATTTGCGTAACGCCCATGTCCACGCCGATGCCGGACTGGGACAGGAAGCGCATCACGCCGTCCGCCGCCACCAGGCCGAAAGCGCTTCCGCCGCAGAGAACGACCGCGTGGGCGACTTCCACCAGGTTACCGGGCCGCAGCACGTCGGTCTCCCGGGTGCCCGGCGCGCCGCCGCGGACGGAAACGCCCGCCTTGGCGCCTTCCCGGGGCGGCAGGACGACGGTGACGCCGGTGCGGGCGGCCTCGTTTTGCGCCTGCCCTACGCGAATGCCGTGAACCCGGGTGACGTCACCCGGAAACAACTGGTTCATGATGTTCCTCCCTTGTTTCGCCGAGGGTTTCGACCAGCCAGGAAATCAGGTCTGAAAACGCCTCGCCCCGGTTGGTTTCCTTGAACATCTCGTGACGCGCGCCCTCGTAGAGCCGGACGGACACGGCGGAAAGGCCGGCGGCGCGGTACTGCCGCGCGATTTCCCCGACCCCTTTGCCCATCCCGCCGACGGGGTCCCGGCCGCCGGACAGCAGCAGGACCGGCAGGCCTTTGGGCAGCGCGTCCAGGCGGTTTAGCCGCGAGAGCGCCAGCAGGCCGGAAAACAAATCCCGGAAGCCGCCGGCGGTGAACAGGAAGCCGCAATGCGGGTCATCCAGGTATTTTTGGACCTCCGCCTTGTCCCGGCTCAGCCAGTCGACCGCCGTGCCGCCCTCCGCCCTGAACGGCTTGTTGTTGGCGGAAAAGGCCAGCCGGTCGATGAACTTCGAGGTCTTTTTCCCCAGCCCCAGCGCACACAGCACTTCAGCGGGCAACAGGCCCGCACGGCACAGCGCCTCCGGATGCCAGCCCGTCCCGGACAACACCAGTACGTCCAGCCCCTCCGGGTGGCGCAGGGCGTATTCCCGCGCCAGGAAACTGCCCATGCTGTGCCCCAGCAGCACCCGGGGAAGGCCGGGCCAGCGGCTTTCGAGCGTCATCATCACGGAGCGCAGGTCCGAAACCAGCGCGTCCCAGCCGCCATGCTCCCTGAACCATCCGGGAAGGGACGCTTCCGCGCCGTGGCCCAGGTGGTTGTACCCGGCGACCAGGAAGCCCGCGTCCGCGAGGCGCCCCGCCAACTCACAGTACCGGCCGATGTGCTCCGCCATCCCGTGGGAAAGCAGGACAAGCGCCCGGGGGGCGCCCGCCGGCTCCCACAGGGAAACCCCGCGCGGGTAGGGCGTTTCCGCGGGAAAGGGCAGGCTGGTCATCGCGCCGTCCTCAAGGCTGGTAGAGGCCCAGCTTCCTGTAGACCTTGCGCAGGGTCTTTTCAGCCAGGGCCTGCGCGCGTTCCGCGCTGTCCTTCAGGGTCTTGGACATGTACTCCTTGTCCTGCATCAGCTCGTTAAACCGCGCCTGGATGGGCAGGATGGTCTCGATGGCGGCCTGGGCGGTCTCCTCCTTGAGCTTGCCGTAGCCCTGGCCCGCCAGGCGGGACACGAGCGCGTCCATCGGCTCCCTGGTCAGGGTGGAGAGGATGGACAGGAGGTTGGACACGCCCGGCTTGTTTTCCGGGTCAAAGCGGATGTCGGCCGCGGAATCCGTCACCGCGCGGCGGAACTTCCGCCTCACGTCGTCGGGCTTGTCCGTCAGGGCGATGAAGCTGTCCTCCGGGTCGGACTTGGACATTTTCCGCTCCGGGTCCATCAGGCTCATCACCCGGGCCGTTTCCTTGGGGATGTAGGGCTCGGGCACGCGGAAGACGCCCGGGTGGACGGCGTTGAACCGCTCCGCGATGTCGCGGGTGATTTCCAGGTGCTGCTTCTGGTCCCCGCCTACGGGCACCACGTCCGTCTGGTAGAGCAGGATGTCCGCCGCCATCAGGACGGGATAGGTGAACAGGCCCGCGTTTATGTTGTCCTTGTGACGGGCGGCCTTGTCCTTGAACTGGGTCATCCGGCCCAGCTCCCCCATGTAGGCGAAGCAGTTGAGGATCCACGCCAGCTCGGCATGCTGAGGCACGTGGCTCTGGCAATAGATGATGCTGCGCTCCGGGTTCAGGCCCGAGGCGATGTACAGCGCCGCCAGCTCCAGGGTCCTCTTCCGCAGGCTGGCCGGGTCCTGCCGCACGGTCAGGGCGTGCAGGTCGACGATGGAGAACAGGCAGTCAAAGTCCTTCTCCAGCACCAGGAAGTTGCTCATGGCGCCGATATAGTTTCCCAGGTGGATGTTGCCGGAGGGCTGGATGCCGGAAAAGAGCACCGGCTTGCGGTCGGTCTGGCTCATGTCGTTCCTTTCAAGGGGCTTACAGCCCCATTTCGCGTTTGACTGCGCCGAAAGCTTCCGCCGCGAAATCAAGGTCCTCGCGGCTGTGGGCGGCGGAAATCTGGGTGCGGATACGCGCCTTGCCCACCGGGACGACAGGGAAACTGAAGGCGATGACGTAGACGCCCTTCTCCAGCATCCGGGCAGCCATCTCGCGGGCGACGTGCTCGTCGTAGAGCATCACCGGCACGATGGGATGCTCGCCCGGCAGCAGGTCGAAGCCGTGCGCAGCCATTTTGTCCCGGAAATGGCGGGCGTTTTGGTGCACCCGGTCGCGCAGCGCCGTGGACGCCTCCAGCAGGTCCAGCGCCTTGAGCGTCGCCGCGCAGATGGACGGCGCCAGGGAATTGCTGAACAGGTAGGGGCGGGATCGCTGGCGCAGCAGGTCCGTAATCGGCTTGCGCGCCGCGGTGAACCCGCCGGACGCCCCGCCCATCGCCTTGCCGAAGGTGCCGGTGATGATGTCCACCCGCCCCATGACCCCGCAATGCTCGTGGGTGCCCCGCCCGTTCATGCCCATGAAGCCGGTGGCGTGGCTGTCGTCCACCATGACCAGGGCGTCGTACTGCTCCGCCAGGTCGCAGATTTCCTTCAGTTTGGCGACGTAGCCGTCCATGGAGAACACGCCGTCGGTCGCGATGAGGCGGATGCGGCGACCCTGCGTGTCCTTCAGGTGCTGCTCCAATTGCGCCATGTCGCTGTTGCGGTAGCGCAAGCGCTCGGCCTTGCACAGGCGGACGCCGTCGATGATGGAGGCGTGGTTGAGCTCGTCGGAAATGACCGCGTCCTCCTCGCCCAGCAGGGTTTCGAACAGCCCGCCGTTTGCGTCGAAGCAGGAGGAGTACAGCACCGCGTCGTCCATGCCCAGGAAGCGGGAAAGGCGCTGCTCCAGCTGGCGGTGGATGAGCTGGGTACCGCAGATGAAGCGCACGCTGGAGAGGCCGAAGCCCCAGGCGCTGTAGGCGCTCTTGGCGGCGGAGATGATGCGGGCGTCGTTGGACAGGCCCAGGTAGTTGTTGGCACACAGGTTGAGGACACCCTGGGATTGGGTGGTGTCCACCCGGCTGGATTGCGGGGTGACGATGACCCGCTCCTCCTTGTAGGTTCCGGCCTGCCGGATATCCTCCAGCTGGCGCTGAAAATGCTGCAGGGCTTTCTTGCCCGTATGCTCGGATTGCAACTTGCGCGTCCTCCTTGCGGTCGGTCCTTCAGAATAAAAAGTTACTTGCTCCACTCCAGGATGATTTTCCCGCTTTCCCCGGTGTTCATGATGTCGAACGCTTCCTCGAATTGCGTATAGGGTAGCCGGTGGGTGATCAGCGGCGTCAGGTCCAGACCGCTTTGCACCATGGCGGCCATCTTGTACCAGGTTTCGTACATCTTCCGTCCATAGACGCCCTGCAGGGTCAGACCCCTGAAGATGAAGGCATCCAGGTCGATTTCGGCCTTCCTGCCGAACAGCCCCAGCAGGGCGATCTGACCGCCGTTGCGCATCAGGCACAGCATCTGGTGGAGCGCCGCGGGGGCGCCGGACATCTCCAGCCCGACGTCGAAGCCCTCCACCATCTTCATCTCATGCATCAGGGAAGCCAGGTCCTCCTTCGCGACGTTGACCGCGCGGGTGGCGCCCAGCTTGCGGGCCAGTTCCAGCCTGTAATCCTTCACGTCGGTGATGACGACGTTGCGGGCGCCGTTGTGCCGGCAGATGGCCGCCGCCATGACGCCGATGGGGCCGGCGCCGGTGATGAGCACGTCCTCCCCCACCACGTCGAACATCAGCGCGGTGTGGGTGGCGTTGCCGAAGGCGTCGAAGAAGGAAACCACTTCCTCATCCAGGTCGGGGCTGATGGGAATGCAGTTGGAGGCCGGGATGCACAGGTATTCCGCAAACGCCCCGGCGCGGTTGACGCCCACGCCCTGGGTATCCCGGCACCACTGCCCGCGGCCCGCGCGGCAGTTGCGGCACTGGCCGCAGACCAGATGGCCTTCGCCGGAAACGGTCTGGCCGATTTCAAAATGCCGCGCCACGCCGGCGCCCACCTGGGCAATTTCGCCCACGTACTCGTGGCCGATGACCAGGGGCGGGCGGATGTGCGCCTGGCTCCAGGCGTCCCAGTTGTAAATGTGCAGGTCGGTGCCGCAAATGGACGTCTTATGGATTTTAATCAGCACCTCGTCATGGCCGGGAATCGGCTTTTCCACCTGCTTGAGGCTCAGCCCGGGCTTGGGCCCGGTTTTGACCAGGGCATCCATCATCATCGCTCGCCCCTCCTGTGTCGCGCCGCATCGCGCGGCGGTACGTTCATCCCACGGCGTCCGAATAGACGACGAAGGAGTTGTTCAGAAACACCCAATACAGGCTGAACTCCTGTTCCTTTTCTTCGGGATAGGCCATCTCCAGCACCAGGCAGCCGTCTTCCCCGCCGATGGGGTCGTGCGCCGCGACACGGTACAGGCCGGGCGCGGCCAGGCGCAGCCGCCCGTCCGCA
>JAAZAQ010000190.1 GCA_012514225.1 Clostridiales bacterium
AGGGCAGCGCGCCGGCGGCGTCCACCCAGTGCAGGGTGCCCTTGACCTTGCGGCCGGCGCCTGCGCTGCCGGAGCGGCTTTCCAGGTCCACGGAGCAGACCAGGGATTCCACCCCGCCTTCCGCGTTCTTGACGACCCGCTCGCATTTGATGATGTAGGCGCCCTTCAGCCGCACCTCGCCGCCGGGCTTGAGGCGGAAAAACTTGCCGGGCGGGTTCTCCATGAAGTCGTCCCGCTCGATATACAGCTCCTTGCCGAAGGACACCCGGCGGCTGCCAAGCTCCGGGTGGTCCGGATGGTTCTCAATTTCAAGCAGGTCCGTCTTCCCTTCCGCCCAGTTGGACAGCACCACCTTCAGGGGGTTGAGCACCGCCATCACCCGGGGCGCCTTGCCGCCCAGGTCGTTGCGCACGCAGTGCTCCAGCAGTGCGAACTCCACCACGCTGTCGGCCTTGGCCAGGCCCACTCGGTCGACGAAGTCGCGGATGGCGGCGGGGGTATAGCCGCGCCGGCGCATCGCGCACAGCGTGGGCATGCGGGGGTCGTCCCACCCGGTCACATATCCCTCCTCCACCAGCCGGCGCAGGTAGCGCTTGCTCATCACAGTCCGGGTCAGGTTCAGGCGGGCAAACTCGATTTGCCGGGGCCCGACGGTCTTGTATCCGTACTTGTCCAGGTGAGGCTCGCGGAAGCCGGCGTTCTCCACCGCCCAGTCGTACAGCGGCCGGTGGTCCTCGTACTCCAGGGAACACAGGCTGTGGGTGACGCCCTCAATCGCGTCGCCCAGGGGGTGGGAGAAGTCGTACATCGGGTAGATGCACCAGTCGCTGCCGGTGCGGTGGTGCTCCTTGTACAGGATGCGGTACATTACGGGGTCGCGCATGTTGATGTTGGGGGAGGCCATGTCGATTTTGCTGCGCAGGACGTAGCTGCCCTCCGGGAACTCGCCCGCGCGCATCCGGCGGAACAGGTCCAGGCTCTCCTCACGGGGCCGGTCGCGCCAGGGGCTGTTCCGGCCCGGCTGGGTCAAGGTGCCGCGGTATTCGCGCATCTGCTCCTGGCTCAGCTCGTCCACATAGGCCAGCCCGCGGCAGATGAAGTCCTCCGCGATGTCGTAGCACTGCTGGTAGTAGTCGCTGGCGAAGTACAGCCCGCCGTTCCACTCGAAGCCCAGCCAGCGGATGTCCTCCATGATGCCGTCGACGTACTCGGTCTCTTCCTTTTCCGGGTTCGTGTCGTCAAACCGCAGGTTGCATAGGCCGTCGTAGCGCTCCGCGGTCGCGAAGTCCGCCACCAGCGCCTTGCAGTGCCCGATATGCAGGTAGCCGTTGGGCTCGGGCGGGAAACGGGTGTGCACCCGCTCGCACTTGCCTTCCTTCAGGTCCTGCTCGATCGCGTCCCAGATGAAATTGGTTTTTTCAGCCTCGGTGCTCATGTACGGCCCGCCCTTCTGTCAATGCGCCCATTATACATAGGTTCCAAAGGCCGGGCAAGGCGAGCGCGGACGAAAACAGGCGCTTCCGCGCCTTGATGCCCGGCTGTTTCAGGCTGTCTTCTACCGCAGCACGCGGAAGATGCCGCATTTGAGGTAATGCGTCTCCGGGGCGGCGGGCAGGACGGGGTGGTCCCTCGATTGCCCGCGCCATTCCAGCTGCTGCAGCGTCACCCCGGCGTCCCGCGCGGCCGCCTTGAGCACATCCGCGAACAGTTCCGGCAGCATCGCCTGGGAGCAGGAGCAGGTCACCAGCACCCCGCCGTCCTCCAGCATCTTCATCGCCCGCAGGTTGATTTCCTTGTACCCCTTGGTCGCCCCGGGCAGGCTGGCCTTGTTCTTGGCGAAGGCGGGCGGGTCCAGCACGACGAGGCCGTATCGTTCCCCGCGGTCGGACCTCGCCCGGAGGTCGTCAAAGGCGTTGGCGGCGGTGAACTCCGCTTTTGAATACCCGTTGAGCGCCGCGTTCCCGCGGGCGGCGGCGACCGCCGTTTCCGAAATGTCCACGCCCGTCGCCCCGTCGGCGCCGTACATCACCGCGTGCAGCGCAAAGGATCCCGTATGGGTGCATACGTCCAGCACCCGGGCGCCGGGGCAGTAGGGCGCGATGGCGGCGCGGTTTTCCTTCTGGTCCAGGAAGTACCCGGTTTTCTGCCCCCGCTTCACGTCCACCATCAGCCTCAGGCCGTTCTCCTCAATTTCCGCCTGCTCGGGCACCGTCCCGTACAAAACGCCCGTTTCCATTTCCATGCCCTCCAGCGCGCGCACGGGCACGTCGTTGCGGGCGTACACGCCCCGCGGCTTGAGCTCATCCACCAGTGTTTCAAGGATGGCCCTCTCAAACCGCGCCATGCCCAGGGAGAGGATTTGCAGGGAAATGACACCGCCGAAATTGTCCGCGATGACGGCGGGCAGGCGGTCGCTCTCCGCGAAGATGAGGCGCCCGCAGTCGAGGCTGCCCAGCTGCCGCCTCAGCGACAGCGCTTCACGCACCCGGCCCTGGATGAAGCGCGCGTCCACCGGTTCGTCCGAGGCGGTCAGCATCCGGAGCGTAATCATCGAGGCGGGGTTGTAGACCGCCTGGCCCAGGAAGGTGCCGCGCGCGGCCGTGACGGCGACCACGTCCCCCGGGGACACGCCTTTTTCCGCCCGGTCCACGTCGCTCCTGAACACCCAGGGGTGGCCGGAGAACACGCGCGTTTCCTTCCCCGGCTTTAAATAAACCCGCTTTGACATCTGTCCGCCGCCTCAGGCGTTGTAGGCGGTGGAAGCCGTGTCCCCGCCCTCGCCGGTCCAATTCGTATGGAAGAACACGCCCCGGGGCTTGTCCGTCCGCTCGTAGGTGTGCGCGCCGAAATAGTCGCGCTGCGCCTGCAGCAGGTTGGCGCCGCCCCTCGCCGTGCGCAGCCCGTCAAAGTAGGAAAGCCCGCTGGCCAGCGCCGGCAGGGGGATGCCGGAGAGCGCGCCGGCGGCGCAGGCCTGCCGCCAGGCCGCCTGGCAGCGGGTCAGCTCGCCCGCGAAGAAGGGGTCCGTCGCCAGGTTGGAAAGCCCCCCGTCGCGCTCGAACGCCTCCTTGATCTTGCCGAGGAAGGCGCTGCGGATGATGCAGCCGCCCCGCCACATCATGGCGATGGCGCCGTAGTCCAGCCCCCATCCATAGGTCGCAGATGCCGCGCGCAGCAGCAGGTAGCCCTGGGTGTAAGAGATGATTTTGGCGGCGTACAGGGCTTTTTCCAGGGCGTCGGTCCCGATGCCCATCCTTTCGCCGCTGCCGCCGTACGCCAGCGCTTTCGAAGCCAAGACCCGGCCTTCCTTGTCGCTTGACAGCGCCCTGGCGAAGACGGCCTCGGTAATCAGCGTCAGCGGCACGCCCTCCTCCAGGGCGTCCTGCGCGGTCCACTTGCCGGTGCCCTTCTGCCCGGCGGCGTCGAGGATTTTTTCAATCAGGGGCTTGCCGTCCGCGTCCTTCTTGCGCAGGATGTCCGCCGTGATTTCAACCAGGTAGCTTTCCAGCTCCCTTTCGTTCCACGCAGTGAAAGCCTCCGCCATTTCGTCCGGCGTCATGTGCAGCAGCTCGCGCATCAGCAGGTACACCTCGCTGATGAGCTGCATGTCGCCGTACTCGATGCCGTTGTGCACCATCTTGACGAAGTGCCCGGCGCCTCCCCCGCCCACCCAGTCGCAGCAGGGCTGTCCGTCCACCTGCGCGGCAATCGACTGGAATATCGGCCTGATCTCCGGCCACGCCCCGGGGCTGCCCCCCGGCATGATACTGGGTCCTTTCAGCGCGCCTTCCTCCCCGCCGGAAACACCCATCCCCACGTACAGCAGCCCCTGCGACTCCGCTTCCTTCACGCGCCGTTCGGTGTCCGGGTAGTGGCTGTTGCCGCCGTCAATCAGGATGTCGCCCGGCTCCAGCAGCGGCGTCAGCTTGCGGATGAAATCGTCCACCGGCTGCCCCGCCTTGACCATCATCATGACCTTGCGGGGCTTTTTCAGCATTCCGACCAGCGCTTCCAGGGAAGCCGCGCCATAAATGCGCCGCCCCTTCGCGCGCCCGAGCACAAAGTCTGTGACACGGCTGGCCGTCCGGTTGTACACGGCGACAGAAAACCCCTTGCTTTCCATGTTCATCACCAGGTTCTCGCCCATCACGGCCAACCCGATGAGCCCGATATCCGCTTTTTCCATGTTTTCCTCCCGGGCGGCGCAGGGCGCCGCCCCGCTCTCATTCGCCGGTCTGACCCGCCGGAAGACTGCCCGGCTCTGCCCGCTGGTTCGATTTCGGGGGCGGCACGTCCATCATCCTCCAGGCGAGGACGGCGGAGACCCCCGCAAATCCCGAGACACAGAAAAAGGCAATCTTCAGGCCCGCCCAGTCGGTAATCAGCCCCATCAAGACGGGACCCAGCGTCATCCCGATGCCGTACACCGCCTGGAAGAAACCCATCGCGACCGCCCGCCGCTCCCGCCGGACGTCCCGCACGCACTGGCCCAGAAGCGCGGCGAAGGTCAGCGAGCTGCAGCACCCGCCCAGCGTCTGGATGGCCAGCAGCTGCCCCATGTTTTGCGCCAGCGGCACCAGCAGGCAGTACAGGCAGCCCGCGACGAAGCCCAGGGCCACCAGCGCCCGGGCGGAATACTTGTGAATCAGGTAGGTGGTCAGCAGCCAGTTGACCAGCAGCGTGGGCAGCAGCAGGGCGATGTTGAGCCAGCTGAGCATGGCGTCCCCGGCGCCCAGCGCCTTGGCGACGTTGACCGTAAACCCGGCGTAGGTGGAGAACGCGATTGTCTGCGCCAGCACGGCGACGATGGCGGACGCCCGCAGGTACCGGTCCCTGGACACCTCCGCCAGCTCGCGCAGGCTGATGCCCTGCCGTCCCGTGGGCGTTTCCCGGATGAAGAACCCGAACAGCAGGGCGAAGACGCCTGCTGTCAGGCTGAAGGCGAAGGCGGAGGGGACGCCGAGGGCCGGCGCCAGGAACAGCACCACGAGAAACCCGCCCAGCCGGCCGCCCATGTTGGCCAGATTCAGCTGGGAGATGCGCCGGGGCGCCTCCTGGTGCGGGAAATACGCGCTGAACAGGATGGTGAAGGACACCCAGGCCGCCGAGGCGGCGCCCGCAAGCCCCCGGAAGAACAGGAAGCCGCCCGGCCTGTAAAACAGCAGCATCCCGCCGCTGGACAGGGCGGTCAGCAGGCAGCCCAGCAGCACGAAGGGCTTCTGCCGCCCCAGGCGGTCGGCAGCCATGCCCGCCGGGATGCGCAGCAGGGTCTGCGTCAGCCCGTAGGCGCCCGAGACCAGCCCCATGAAGGCGGCGTTCCTGCCCATGCGGGCGAGCTCGGGGTTGATGAACTGGGTATAGCTGTACTGCGCGCACCAGAACAGGGAGGTGACCGCAAACAGCAGCCCCGCGGAACCGTTTTTTCCTTCGTATCTGCGCATCCGTGTCCTCCCCTCGCGCGTTCTGCCCATTCTAGCAGAGTTGCGCCCCGCCCTCAACGGCTTTTGCCGCGGAAAAGGGGTGTGGTATACTGCCCGCATGGAAGGGAAGAAGCAGGTGGAACTCAAGGATATCAAAGGCCCTGAAGACATCAGGGGGCTTGACGCCGGCCAGTTGGCCGGCCTGGCGGAGCAGATGCGCCGCCGCGTGGTGGAGGTGGTCTCGGAAAACGGAGGGCACCTGGCCAGCAACCTGGGCGCGGTGGAGCTGACCCTGGCGCTGCACCGGGTGTTCGAAAGCCCCGGGGACAAGCTTGTTTTTGACGTCGGACACCAGTGCTACGCGCACAAGATGCTGACCGGCCGCGCGGACGCCCTGGCCGGCCTGCGCCGTTACGGCGGGGTCTCCGGCTTTCCCCGCATGGACGAGAGCGTCCACGACGCCTACGGCACCGGCCACGCCTCCACGGCGATATCCGCCGCCCTCGGTTTGGCGCGGGCGCGGGACCTGGCCGGCGGGACCGGGCACGTGGTGGCGGTGGTGGGCGACGGCGCGATGACGGGCGGGCTGTGCTACGAGGCCCTCAACGACGCGGGCAACCGCAAGACCCGGCTTATCGTCGTGCTCAACGACAACCAGATGAGCATCGCACCCAACGTCGGCGCCCTCTCCAACTACCTGACCTTCCTGCGCTCCAGCAAGGCCTGGCTGGGCATCAAGAAGAAGGTAACCGGGGTTCTCCCGCGCGTCCCCCTCGTCGGCGAGCCCTTGTTCCGCTTTTTCCACCGGGTCAAGGACGCCGTCCGCAACTTCTTTGTGCGGGACCGCTTCTTCGACGCCCTGGGTTTCCGCTACCTGGGCCCGGTGGACGGCCACAACCTGGCCTCCCTGGAGGCGGTGCTGCAGCGCGCCAAGCGCTTCCAGGAGCCCGTCCTCGTCCACGCGGTCACCCGGAAAGGCCGCGGCTACGGATACGCCGAGAACGCGCCGGCCTCCACCCACGGGGTCAACCCCTTCGACCCGGAAAGCGGCGCGCCCCGGAGCGCCCCTTCCGCGCGCTCCTTCGGGGAAGCGGCGGGCGAATTGCTGCTGGAGCTGGCCAAGCAGGACGCGCGCGTCGTCGCCGTCACAGCCGCGATGGCGGAAGCGACGGGGCTTTCACCCTTCCAGCGGGCTTTCCCGGAGCGGCTGTTCGACGTGGGCATCGCGGAGGCTCACGCCGTTACCCTGGCGGCGGGCCTGGCGGCGGCCGGGATGCGCCCGGTCGTGGCCATTTATGAGACCTTCCTGCAGCGCGCCTACGACCAGGTGGTCGTGGACGTCTGCCAGCAGGGCCTGCCGGTCGTCTTCCTGCTGGACCGCGCCGCCATGGGCGGCGCGGACGGCCCCACCCACCACGGCGTGTTCGGCAGCGCTTTCCTGCGCCATATCCCCGGGCTCACGCTGCTGTCCCCGCGGAGCGTGGGGGAGATGGAGCACATGCTGCGCTTCGCGATGGGCCATCCGGGCCCGGTCGCCATCCGCTACCCGCGCGCCGAAAGCGGCGGCATGGCGGAACTGCCCTGTCCGTCCTTCACCCCCGGCGTCTGGGAGCGGCTTTCCGGCAGGGAGGGGCTCTGCCTCATCGCGCTGGGGCCTATGGTCACGGAGGCGCTGGCCGTCCGTCGCGCGCTGGCGGCGGCCGGCGTCAAGGCCCAGGTAATCAACGCGTCCAGCGTCAAGCCACTGGACGGCGCCCTGCTCAAGGAGCTCAGCGCGGCCAACCGTCCTTTCGTCGTTCTGGAAGAGCAGCCGCTGGCCGGCGGTCTGGGCAGCGCCATCGGGGAATACTGCGCGCAAAACGGGCTTCGTCCGCCCGAGCGCGTTTTCTGCCTGCCCGACGCCTTCGTGCCCCACGGCAGCCACGCGGAGTTGCTGCGCCACTGCGGCCTGGACGCCGACAGCGTCAGCCGCCAGCTGCTGGACATCCGGGTCAACATCGCGTGAGGCAGCGCGCGGACCTGGCCCTGGTCGCCCGGGGGATGGTTGAAAGCCGCGAACGGGCTCAGGCGCTCATCCTCTCCGGCCGCGTCTACCGCGGGGAAGTCCGGGTGGACAAGCCTTCCCAGCCGGTCCTGGACAATGAGGAGCTGATTCTCCGCGGCGAGGCGCGGGAGTGGGCCTCCCGCGGCGCGCTTAAGCTGGAAAAGGCGCTGGACGCCTTCGCCATCGACCCCTCCGGCCAGGTCTGCCTGGACGTGGGCGCGGCCGCCGGCGGCTTTACGGACGTGCTGCTGCGGCGCGGCGCAATCAAGGTGTACGCCGTGGACGTGGGCTATGGGCAGCTGGACTGGAAGCTGCGCCAGGATTCCCGCGTGGCGGTGATGGAGCGCACCAACGCGCGCGCGCTTTTGCCGGAGGCCTTCGACCCCCGACCGTCCCTGACGGTCATGGACGCTTCCTTCATCTCCGTCCGCCTGCTGCTGCCGGCCGCGGCGGCCGTGATGGGCGGGAGGGGGCGTTTCGCGGTCCTGGTCAAGCCCCAGTTTGAGGCCGGCCGGGGCAAGGTGGGCAAGCACGGCGTGGTACGCGAGCCGGAAACCCATATGGAAGTCCTCCGGGGGCTGAGGGACTTTCTGCCCGGCATCGGACTGCGTCTGCGGGCGCTGGATTTCTCGCCCATCAAAGGCCCCAAGGGCAACATCGAGTTCCTGGCGGATATCGGCGATTCGACCGCCCCGGCGCCTTCGGACGCTGACATCGGCGCCCTGGTCGCGCGGGCGCATCAGGATTTATCTTGCGCTTAGTATTCATGTGAAATGTCTGGATAGACATCAATCGAATGGCGCTGTCCGCCAAAGATGCGGGCAGCGCTTCAATTCATCTCTGATTACGGAATGTCTTTGGCTTGCGCCAGGCTGCCGACGCCCTGCTCAGGTATCGTACGTGCGTTCATGGGCAGTGCTGGCCTGGGTGGACGCTTGTGGGTGAGATTTCCCGGTCGGACGATGGCGTCTGTGCGCCATGCAGGCGGGGAGGGCGGCGTTTTCATGGCCGTTCATCCTGTAAGACCAGGTTAGCCAAAGTGGCGTTCCGGGCGAATGCCCGTGCATCCCGCCCTCAGCGCCCGCTCAGCCGGTTTCCCTGGTAATCGTAAACCTGGTAGCGGTCGTCCTCCCCGGGCGCGAACACGACGCCCCGCCCGACGATGGGTGTGTCCGTCCACTTTGTTTCTACAAGCACTTTTCCTCCCCGGTCGATCAGCCCCCAGAGCCCGGGGCCGAAATCGGGGACGTATTCCTTCACCGGTGCAACGCCATACTGAAAAGCACTTGCTTCTCCCCACACCAGGGGAATCACGACCTCCCCCTCCCTGTTGACATATCCCGTTTTTTCATTCTGCTGGACAATCGCCAGCCCTTCGGAAAAGTCTGTCGCGAAGTCCCATACCGGGGGAACGGCCACTTTCCCGCCCGCGTCCAGAAAGCCGTATTGCTCGCCTTTGTAGACAGAAATCATGCCCTCCCTCAGGTAGGTCATATATTCTGTGATGCTGGCGTCGCTGATGCCTGAGTTGGTATACTGATAATAATCACTGTCCCATTCCGGTTCGCTGAGGAGCTCGCCCCTTTCGTCGATGAATCCATTGCCGTTCTCCCCTTCGACCAGGGCGATACCCTTGCTGAAATCCCATAATGCTTCCCATTGCGGGGGCTGCAGCAGCCTGCCGCTGTCGTCCATCAGCCCGTACCTGTTTCCCGAATACACGCTGAAGAGCCCGTCGGAAACCTTGAGGATTCGCCCCCATACGGGGGAAGCGAGCGTCCGGCCGCCGCTGTCCACCAACCCGAATTTTCCGTCCAGTTCCACGACAAACAGCCGTGC
>JAAZAQ010000191.1 GCA_012514225.1 Clostridiales bacterium
CAATAAGGCACAGGTCAACGCGGCGAAGCGCTTCATCCTCATCCTCCTTTGCAAAGACGTGATTCCCGGATTATACAATGACGCCCCGGCGCTGGCAAGCAAGGCGGCCGTGCTCAGGGCTGGGGCGCAGGGGGGATGGCCAGCAACGCTTCATTATAATCCGGAGGGTTCAAACAGCCGTAGGGCAGCCCGAGGGCTGCTTCCGCCTGCCGGCAGGCGCCATTCAGCAGACGTCGCGCGCCGGCAGCGGCGTCCGCTCCTCCCCGCCCGATTTCCCGAAGCGCCAGCGCGCAGCCGCCCAGAATCCCGTCAAACGCCAGCCGCTGCGCGCTTTCCCCGGAGAAGGAAGCCAGGTCCGCCTTCGCCAGCCCGGCCAGCAGCCGTGCAAACTCCGGGTAAAAGGCGTCCTCTGTGGCCAGGCGAAGCGCGTGGAGCAGCACCGGCCCTTCCGAGCGCGCCGTCAGGGCGGCCAGGCTTGCCGCCAGCGCCTCGTCCCCCGGGCGCAGGAGGCAGGCTTCCCGGAGCAGCAGCCCGAGGTCACGCAGCGGGTTCCCGCTTCTTTCGGCCTCGTAACGCTCCACCGCCTTGCGGGTCCGCTCACGGCCGACGCCCGCCAGCACGTCCAGCTTGCCCTCGAAATGGTGGTAAAAGCTTCCCTTGCTGCAGCCAAGCCGGTTCAGGATGTCCTGGATGGTGACGGCGTCGTAGCCCCGGCTGAAAAACAGCGAGGCGGCGGTTTCCAGGATTTCCTTCCTGCGCCGCTCGCCCTTGCTCAGGGGGGCGTTCCTTTTCGTATTGACAAGATGTCTAGTTATACTCGATCACCTGCTGCACCATGGGGTAACGCGAGGTAAACAGCTTCTCCCTCCGGTATTCAGCGCCGTTGCGCAGGAACACGCGGTAGGTGTCCACCACGTACCCCGTCCGCGCTTTTTTCAGCTCCTTCGTCGTGTTGTAGGGAAGGCTCGGATTCGCCTGCATCACGGGCTCCAGGGGAGGCGGCGTGGAGGAAATCTGCTGCGTTTCCAGCCGGACGGCCTCCCCGGGTGCGCTGAGCATGCCGTACACCTCCACGTGCACGGCGCGCTTGCTGTAGTAGGCGACGAGGAAGACGGGGGTGTCCTTGTCGTTGCGGAACTTGAGGTCCAGGTTCGGCCAGTTCACCGCCGCGTCCAGCCCCCGGTCCAGGTAGCTGACCGGCCAGGCGTGCGGGGAGCGGTCCACGATGGTCATGCCCGCCAGCGCGGCCGCGTTGAACAGCGTGGAGGAGACCTGGCACACGCCCCCACCCACATCGTCGATGAGCACGCCGCCCAGTATCGCCGGCGCGCCCTGGTACCCCTTCTCGATTGTGCGCTGGCCGGTGGCCTGGTTGAAGGAAAAGGTCTCCCCGGGCATCACGGTCTTGCCGTTGACGGACTGGGACGCCAGGGAGATGTTGTTGTTGCGGTTTTCGTCGGAAGTCGTCTTGGTGCTGAAGGAAGCCAGCTGCGTAAAGCTGTTCTGCA
>JAAZAQ010000192.1 GCA_012514225.1 Clostridiales bacterium
GTCTTCTTCGTCGTCATCCTGGCCGGAAGCCGAAGGAGGGCCGCCTGATGCTGTCCGTGCAGGGGCTTTGCGTCCGCTACCGGAAGAGCGTCGCCTTGCAGGACGTCACGTTTAGCCTGCAGGCCGGCCAGTGGCTGATGGTCGCCGGGCCCAACGGCGCGGGAAAGTCCACCCTGCTGAAGGCCATCGCCCAAACGGTGCCATCCTCGGGCAGCATTGCGCTGTCCGGGAAGGACGCCCGGCGCTTGCCCCCGCGCGCCTTCGCCCGCCTGGCGGCCACCCTGCCCCAGCAGAATCCACTGGGCGGCGCGTTCAAGGTCAGGGAGGTGGTCGCCCTGGGGCGCTACGCGCACCGGGGGTTCTTCTCCTCCGGCGACCCGGGGGGCGGGGAGAAAATTGAGGAGGCGCTTGCTTTCTGCGGCCTTGCGGGGATGGAGGAACGCAGCATCCTCACCCTGTCGGGCGGGGAACTGCAGCGCGTTTTTCTGGCGCGCGTGTTCGCCCAGGACGCGCCGCTGCTGCTGTTGGACGAGCCGGCCAGCCATCTGGACCTGGCGTACCTGCGCGGGGTGTTCGACCTGGTGAGCCGGTGGCTGCAAACACCCGGCCGCGCCGTTCTCTCCGTCGTTCACGACCTGCAGCTCGCCAGGCGGTACGGTAGCCACGCGCTGCTGATGGACCACGGCCGTGTGAAGGCGTTTGGCGCCGCCGATGACGCGCTGGACGCCGTGAACCTCCGGGCGGTATACCAAATGGACGTTCCGGCCTGGTTCGACTGGCTGTACGCCCCCTGGCGCAGCGTGGACAAACCGGCGCCGTAACGGTATAATCAGGCAAAACGTCAAGGACGTGAGCCGATGAAGTGCCAGTTTTGCAATTCCGAGGACAGCCGGGTGGTCGATTCCCGCCCGACCGACGACGGCGCCAGCATCCGGCGGCGGAGGGAGTGCATCTCCTGCGGCAAGCGCTTCACCACCTACGAAAAGGTGGAGACCGTCCAGCTGCTGGTCGTCAAGAAGGACCAGACCCGCGAGCTGTTCGACCCCGGCAAGATCCGGGAAGGCATCATCCACGCCTGCCACAAGCGGCCGGTCACAGCCCGGCAGATTGACGCCATCGTCGCCCAGATCGAGCAGTTCGCTTACAACAGCATGCAGCAGGAAATCACGACCCACCAGGTCGGCGAGATGGTTATGGAAGCGCTGCGGAGCCTGGACGAGGTCGCCTACATCCGCTTTGCATCGGTCTACCGCCAGTTCACGGACATCCCCACATTCATGCACGAGCTGACCCGCCTGATGAAGGAAAACAGGCGGGAGGAATAAGCCGGGACTGCCGCCGGTCATCTCCAACGGCGGCAATAACCTGCAGCAGGTAAAACCCGGGATTGTGTCCCAGGTTTTCTCGATATTTCACTCGGCATTCAAACGCGAAAAGCGCTGTGATTTCAGGCAAACCCGCCGTCTACGCCCAGCACCTGCCCTGTGATATAGGAGGCGTCGCTGCCCAGCAGGAAGGCCGCCGCCGCGGCGACCTCCTCCGGCGTCCCCAGCCGGTTTGCCAGGGTTCGCCGCGCCAGGTCCTGCTTCTCTTCCAGGCTGTAGCCGTCCAGCATCCCGGTCTGGATGACCCCGGGCGCCAGGCAGTTCACCCGGATGCCGCTGGGCCCCAGCTCCGCGGCCAGGGAGCGCGCAAGGCCGATGAGCCCCGCCTTGCTGGCGGCGTACGCCGCCTCGCAGGAAGCGCCGGTGACGCCCCAGACGGAGGAAATCATCAGCAGGCTCCCGCATTGTCTGGAAACCATATGCCGGATGACGGGCTGCGCGGTCAGGTATACGCTGCGGAGGTTGACCGAGAACAGCGCGTCCCATCTGGCGGCGGGCATTTCGCTCAACAGCCCGGAATAGCCGATTCCCGCGTTGAATACGGCCGCGTCCAGGTGTCCCAGCAGGCGCAGCGCTTCCCGTGCCAGCGCCGCCGCGTCCTCTTCCGTTTCCAGGTTTGCCCGGATTGGTTCCGCCCCGGTTTCCGCGAAGAGCGCGTCGGCCTCCCCTTCGCTTTGAAAGTAGGTGAAAACGACGCGGTACCCGTCCGCGCAAAGCCTTTTCACCAGGGCGGCGCCAATCCCGCGGGAGCCGCCCGTGACCAGAGCCGTCTTCATCTCGCCCGCCTTTCCCTTGGATTGTAGGCGTTTGGGCTTCTGGCCGTCAAGGCTGATTTGCTTTACAGCCGTTGGGATTGCGTCTATAATAGCACCATCGCGCGAAAGGAGGCCCCCGTGCTCAAACGCTTGCTGTTGCTGGGTTTTCTTTGCGCGGTGACGGTTCTGCTGCTGGGGCTGATGGTCAAGGGCGGCGCCCCCTTGCCGCCGCCGCGCGCGCGGCAGGCGGAAGTTCCGCATGTTTTGGTCGCGGAGGGAAGGGGCAGCATCCCCGCGCGGGAGCGCCTGCAGCTGCCCGGATTGGCGGCTTTTACGCCCCATGCGCCGGCGCGTACAGCCGAACCCGGCGATGCCGGACTGTGGGCGTCCCGCCTTCCACATTTGGAAGCCTGCTACTATGCCTTTTATTTGTCAGGCTGTGCGGGATAGGCCTTCCCGCCCGGTGCGCTTTTCAAATAAATGAGAAAGAAACGGGAAACAAAAATGGCGAAACAAACTGAGGTTAAAAAGAAGCGCTCCGTCAACCGCAAGGCGGTTTCGGCGGCAGTGCTTGTCGTCGCGCTTGCGCTGACGGTGGTCTTTATCATCCTGGGCGTCACGGGCCGGAATATGGACGCGCAGGGCTTGTACCGCCTGCTGCCCTGGCTGCCGGCGCCCGGCGGCAGCGCTGCCTGGCAGGAAGCGCTCGTGCCTGGCGCGGGGCTGGGCGACACCGTGGTCCAAACCTTCGTCCCCGTGCAGTCCGGGGAAGCCCCGACAAAGGAAGCCCCCGCACAGAAAGCCCCCGCACAGGAAGCCCCCGCACAGGACGCCCTGGAAGAAGCCGTTCGCGTCACCGCGAAGCGCCTCAACGACCTGGGCTGGACGGACACGGCCGTTGAGGTCAGCCCGGAGGGCAACCTGGTCGTCACGCTGCCCAAGGGTGCGGA
>JAAZAQ010000193.1 GCA_012514225.1 Clostridiales bacterium
CGCTGCTCCTGCAGCGCCTTGTTGTCCTGAATCGGGGCCTTGAAGGCCTCATAGGCGGCCGCCAGCGCGAAGACCAGCACGGCGGTGATGGCCACCATGAAAACAAAGGTGTAGATATGCCCCCTTTTCATGCGCTTGCCTCCTTGACCGCCTGCTTTTTCCGGTCCTGGAACTGCTTGAGCTTCAGCTCAAGCAGCGGCGTGACGGCATTGACGATGAGGATGGCGAACATCATCCCCTCGGTGAACAGCGAGAAACTGCGGATGACCACGGTGATGAGGCCGACCAGCGCGCCCGCGACCCATTGCGCCGCCTTGGACTTGGGGGCGGAGACCGGGTCGGTGACCATGAACACGGCGCCGAACAGGAAGCCGCCGGACAGCAGGGTGAACAGGGGCGGCGCCGTGAGCATGCCCATGGAATGGTGGACGCCCGCATAGTGCAGGATGGCCGCCAGCGCGGTGCCGGACACGATGGTGGAGACCATCAGCTGCCAGGAGGCGACCTTCCTGTAAACGAGGAAGGCGCCGGCCAGCAGGATGACCAGGGCGCTGGCCTCGCCCAGGGAGCCGGCCACCTTGCCCAAAAACAGGTCGAGGTTGGACGCCAGGGCGCCCGTCTCGTTGTAGGCGATGATGGGCGTGACGGAGGTGACGGCGTCCGCGCCGGCCGTCCAGGCCGCGAAGCCGCCGGGCAGGGAGAGGAAGGGCTGCGCCCAGGTCATGGTCATCTGGGCGGGGAAAGCCACGTAGATGAAGCAGCGCCCCACCAGGGCGGGGTTGAACACGTTGCGGCCGAAACCGCCGAAGACCGCCTTGCCGAAGACCACGCCGAACACGATGCCGACGACGGCGATCCAAACCGGCGTCTGCGGCGGCAGGGTCAGGGTGAACAGGGCGGCGGACACGAAGACGGCCTCGGACACCTTGGTCTTCTCCCTGTTGATGCTGCGCATCACCAGGTACTCGGCGATGACCGCGGCCACGCCGACGAAGGCGCTGAGCATCACCACGCGCCAGCCCTGCAGGAACACGGCCACCAGCGCGACGGGAACCAGGGCCAGGAGCACCGTGCGCATCATCTTCTGCTTCATGAACAGGTTTTTTATATCCATACGCTTCACCTCGCGCCCCCCATTATAGTACGGCGGCTGATTTTAGCAAGAGCGAACATTCCCGCCGGTTCTGTCGGGAACCAACCCGGGGTGCCAGCCCACTCGCCCATCTGGCGCGCGGGCTTTTGATACGGAGGGGTGCACCGCAAGGCGCGGGTATACTCGCGGTAAGCGCATCAAGGCGACGACATCAGGGAGGAGACAATGGGAAAGACGCGGAAAACGTGCAGGGGCATCCTCTTGCTGGCAGCCCTGCTGCTTGTGTCATCGGCCGCTTCCGGGCGGGCGGCGCAGCCGTTCGGGGAACTGCTGGGGCAGGTGCCGCAGGCCGCCTTCGCCTCCGGCTATCTGAGCTACGCGGATATCGAAGCCCTTGTCCGCGCCCGCCCGGGGGCGGACGGGCCGCTGGACGGGGACACGGAGGGAAGCCGGCAGTACCGACTGGCGACGATGGGCGTGACGGGCGGCTTTCCGGACCTGATGATGCTGTTTATGATGGCGGAGGACGTCGCGCAGGCGACCGGCATCGACCCGCGGGCCGTCCGCCAGAGCATGGAAATCGGCCAGGCGCCGTTCAACCAGGCGTGGCTGACGGGGGAAATCCGGCCCGGCGTTCTGGAGGAGGCCCTGAAAAAGAAGGACTACGGCCCGGTATCGGAAGCGGGCGCGGCAATACCCCTGTGGGCCGCGGACGGCAGCCTGCTAAACGCCGCCGCCATCGACTTCGCCAGGCGGGACATGGGTTTCCTGTTTGGAGGCCCCCTGGGCGGAAGGTGGCCGGTCGCGTTCCGGGACGGACTGGCCGTCGCCTCCCGTGATACGGAAACCCTGAAACGGATTGCCTCGGGCGGGGGTCCGACGCTGGCCGAACAGCCCGCTGTCAAAGCCCTGCTGGACGCGGCCGCCCATGCGGGCGGCGGGCGGGAGGGGGTCATCGTCCAGGCCTACCTGCTCACGCCAGGGCACGTCTGGGAAAGCGGGGGGTGGGAGGTTCCGCCGCCGGAGCTGGTACTGCTGGCGCAGGCGGACGGGGAGGACGCGTCGCGGGTCGTGCTGGCCTCCTACTACGCAGACGAAAGCCACGCGCAGGCCCTACTCGGCAGCCTGAAGCCGCGCCTGCCGGACGCTGCGCTGGCCTCCTCGGGAAGGAGCCTGGAAGACCTTATCGGGCAGATGGACGGGCAAATGGAATCGCCGCTTGTCGCCCCGGCGCCGGAGGGAGCGGGCGTCCTCCTGCTGTCCTTCCGCTATCCGACCCAGGCGGCGGCCGCCGAAAAGAACCCGGACGCGGCGAGCGCGCTCCCCTTCCGGGCTTTCGTCACCATGCTGCTCAAGGGCGACCTCGGCTGGGCAAAGCCCTGACAAAGGGGGGGGGACAAGCCCCCCGTATAAAGGGCAACGCCGGTGATTGCGTCACCGGCGTTGCAAATGGGGAGACAGGCAGCCTATTCTTCGCCTTGTACCAGCGAAATATAGTCCGCGTAGCCCTGGGCCTCCATTTCTTCCAAGGGGATGAAACGCAGGGAGGCGCTGTTGATGCAATAGCGGGTGCCGTTGGGGGATTCCGGGTCATTCTCAAAGACGTGGCCCAGGTGGGTGTCGCCCAGCGCGCTTCGAACCTCGGTGCGCAGGCGGCCGAAGGAGCGGTCCTCCACCTCCACGATAAGGTCTTCCTCCAGCCCCGCGGTGAAGGCGGGCCAGCCGCAGGAGGAGAGGTACTTGTCCCGGGAGGAGAACAGCGGCTCCCCGGTCACGATGTCCACATAAATCCCGGGCCGCTGTTCCCGCCAGTATTCGTTGTCAAAGGGCATCTCGGTGCCGGACTCCCGCGCGACATGGTATTGCAGCGGCGTCAGGGTCTTGCGCAGCTCGGCGTCGCTGGGGACGGTATAGGGAGAGGGTTCCCGCTGGCTCATGGTTTCCTGCCTTTCAGGTTGTTGCGCGCCCGTCTGCGCGGCGGCGGGCGCTGCATTCAGGCTCAGCGCCAGAATCGCGGCGAGCAGGAGAAGGCCGCCGCGAACAGGGCGGGCTTTGACCTGCCCCATCATATGATTTCCCGGAAGGTGTCCCAGTCGGACAGGTCCCCGGCCTC
>JAAZAQ010000194.1 GCA_012514225.1 Clostridiales bacterium
AGGAGCCCCACGCGAAAGGGGACGTCGCCGTACGGGTCCGCGGCCTGAGGCTGCACCGGGACAGCCCGGAGATTTCCTTTGACATCCGCCGGGGTGAAATCCTCGGGGTGGCGGGCATGGTGGGCTCGGGGCGCACGGAGATGGCGCGCGCGATTTTCGGCGCGGACCGGCGGTATTCCGGCGGGGTGGAGGTGCTCGGGCGGCAGGCGGACCTGTCCAGCCCGCGCAGGTCCATCCGCAGCGACCTGGCCTTCGTCTCCGAGGACCGGCAGCGCCAAGGCCTGGCGCTGGACATGAGCGTGCTGGAAAACCTGCTGCAGGTCAGCATGAACAAGACGCCGGGCCTCCTGTTTTCCGGGAAGAAATCCTGGAAGCTGGCCAGGCCCCGGTTCGAGCAGGTCGGCGTGCGCGGCTGCGGGCCGCTGACGCCCGCCCGGCAGCTTTCCGGCGGGAACCAGCAAAAGGTGGTGCTGGGCAAGTGGCTGATGGTGGACTCGCAGTTCATGATTTTTGACGAGCCGACGCGCGGCATCGACGTCAACGCGAAAAGCGAGATTTACGGCATCATCGTCGGGCTGGCCAAGGCGGGGAAGAGCATCCTGATGATTTCCTCGGACATGCCGGAGCTCATCGCGCTGAGCGACCGCATCCTGGTCATGCGCAAGGGCCGGGTCACCGGGGAAATCCAGGGGGAGGACATCTCCGAGCAGGAAATCATCAAGAAAGCCCTCGAGGTGGAAGTATGAGCCAAGCCGGCGCGAAGCGCAGAACGACCCTCCAGGCCATTGTCCGGGACCACCGGTTCTACCTGGTGTGCATCATCCTCCTCATCAGCGCGGCCGCGGCGGCGCTCAACCCGCGCTTCCTGCTGCCGCAGAACATCATCAACATCCTCCAGCAGGTGTCCGTCATCGGGATGTGCACGATGGGGATGGCGCTGCTGCTCATCACGGGGCAGTTGGACATGGGCATCGGGCAGTTGGTCAGCATGCTGTGCATCCTGATGGTAGTGTTCATCCAGCGCTGGCAGATGAACCTGCCCCTGGCGCTGCTGGCGCTGGCCTGCGTCAGCGTCGGGGTGAGCCTGCTCTCCGGCTGGGTGGTGTGCAAGAGCCGCTGCACCCCGCTGATCATCACCCTGGGCATGGGCTACATCTACGAGGGCATCGCCACCTACGTGTCCGGCGGCCGGTTCTACACCCTGGACCGCAAGCTGGACTGGCTGGGGAAGATGCGGGTGTTCGGCAGCATCCCCGTGTCCATCTTCATCATGCTGGCCATCGTGCTCATCAGCTGGGCGCTGCTCAACCGCACGCGCTACGGCCGGCGGTTGTGCTCCGTGGGCAGCAACGAGGAAAACGCCTTCCTTTGCGGCATCAACGTGGACTTCCACAAAATCACCGTGTACGGGGTGAGCGGGCTGTTCGTCTTCGTCGCGGCCGTGGTGCTGATGGCGCGCACCGACACGGCCACCGCCGCGATGGGCTCCTCCTACACCCTGCAGGCGCTGGCCAGCGCCGTCGTCGGCGGCGTGTCCTTCGATGGCGGCAAGGGCACCATCAGCGGCGCGCTCATCGGGTGCATCCTGCTGGGCCTCATCTCCAACGCCATGAACGTGGTGGGCATCGCGGCGACGCTGCAGACCATGGTGCAGGGCGTCATCATCGTCGTCGCGGTCGTGCTGAGCAACCTGGAGAAAATCCGGGGCAAGCGATAAAGATACCGGAAGGGATTTCCGGGCGGAAAGGGGTATTGTGATGAAACGGATCGGCATTGTGGGGGCGGGCTTCATCTCCGGTTCCCACGCGGCGGGCGCCAAGCTGAGCGGCCGCCTGGAAGTGGCGGGGTTCCAGTCCCGCACGCGCGCGAGCGCGGAAGCGAAGGCAAAGCAGTACGGCGGCAAGGTCTACGACACCCTGGAGGAGATGATCGCCGACCCGACGGTGGACATCATCGACATCTGCGCGCCCTCGCACCTGCACGAGGAGCTGGGGATGAAGGTGCTCAACGCCGGGAAGGCCTTGCTGCTGGAAAAACCCATCGCCCGCGACAAGGAGAGCGCGCAGGCGCTGGTCCGCAAGGCGCGCGAGGGCGGCGTGCCCTTCATGGTGACCCAGTCGCTGCGCTTCATGCCCGCCTATATCGCCATCAAGAAGGCGGTGGACGAAGGCCGCCTGGGCAAGGTCAAGACGGCGGTCGCGGCCCGGCTGGGGCAGGCGCCCAACTGGGGGGACGGCTGGTACCTGGACCCCGAAAAGAGCGGGGGCGTGCTGTTCAACCTGACGCTGCACGACTACGACTTCCTGCGCTCCGTCTTCGGCCCCGTTTCGTCCGTGTACGGCGTGGGCGTCAAGAACCGGCGGGGCGGGTATGAGGACGTCATCGGCTCGGTCAATTTCGCTTCCGGCGTCAAGGCGGTCGTGGACGGCTCCCTGGAAATGACGCCGGGCTACCCCTTCACCATGCGCATGCGCATCGACGGCACGGAAGGCGTGGTGGAGTACAGCTACATCGGGGGCGTGAACCTGGACGACCACGCGAAGGAGAGCCTGCTGCTGTACAAGGAGGGCCGGCCCCCGGAAACCCTGGCCATGGAAGGGGAGGACGCCTTCGCCAACCTGATGGGCTACTTCGTCGGCTGCATCGAAAAAGGGGCGCCGACCACGCTGTGCATGCCGGAGGAGATGGTGGAAGTCATCGACATCTTGAACGGCATCCGGCAGTCGCTGGAAACCGGGGAGGCCGTCAGGCTCTGACGGCTTCCGCCAGCGCCCCGCCGCGGGGCGGCGGGGCGCGTTTTCCTGCCTTTGAAGATGACAGGAGGGGAGAGCGAATCAATGGGCTATCTTGCCGTTGACCTGGGAACCACCAACATCAAGGTGATTGCGTACGACGCGGACCTCCGGCCGCTGGCGTCCGAATCCGCGGCCGTCCGGTACGAGAAGGACGGGGACTTCGTCGAGTTTGACGCGGAGGCCTATTATGGCGACCTGCTTCGCATCATCCGGGACTGCTGCGCGAAGGCCTACGGCCAGGCGCCCTTTCCCGTGCGCCAGATTGCGCTGACCGGGCAGGCCGAAACGCTGGTGGTATTGGGGAAGGACGGGAAACCCGCGCGCAGCGCCATCTCCTGGATGGACATGCGCTCCAGGGAGGAATGCCTGGAGCTGCGCGGCGCCTTCAGCGCGCAGGAGGGTTACCGGAAGACAGGCCAGCCGGAGATGATCCCGACTTGGCCGGTCACCAAGATCCTGTGGCTGAGGAAGAACGAGCCGGAGACCTTTGAAAGGGCGGACAAGTACCTCCTGCTGAAGGACTTCATCCAGTACCGCCTCTGCGGCGTGCTGGCGGGCGAGCACACCGTCTACAACTTCTCGCACTACTTCGACATCGTCGGCAAGGCCTACTGGACGGACATCCTGGATTACTGCAGCGTGCGGGAAGGGCAGCTGCCGCCCCTGGTCCAGCCCTGCGCCTTGCTGGGCCCCCTGACGCCGGAGAGCGCGCGGGCGACGGGCATCGACCCGACAGCGCGGGTGAACGCGGGCATGCTGGACCATTTCGCCGGCATGGTCGGGACCGGCAACATCCGCCCGGGCGCCATCAGCGAGTCCACCGGCACGGTGCTGGCGCTGGCCACGATGGTGGACCGGCCCCTGTTCACCCCGGAGATGCTGCAGCTGCACTGCGGGCCCTTCGACGGCACCTACGTGTTCCTGCCCACCTGCGAAAGCGGGGGCGTCAGCCTGGAGTGGTTCCGCAACACCTTCATGGAGGGCGTTGCCTTCGACGACATCACCCGGGTCTGCGCCCAGCGCCAGCGGCCGGGCGCACTCACCTTCCTGCCCTACCTGACCGGCGCCAACGCGCCGGACTTCAACCTGGACGCCTCCGGCGTGTTCTTCGGCTTCAAGGCGCAGTCGGACCGGTACGACTTCGCCCTGGCGGTGATGGAGGGCGTCGCCCACATGCTCAACGACAACATCCGCAGCCTGGCCAAGGCCGGCATCCGGACGGACAGCGTCATCTCCACCGGCGGCGGCGCCAAAAGCGCGCTGTGGTGCCAGATCAAGGCGGACATCACCGGATACACGGTGAAGGTGCCGGACAACCGGGAGGCCGCCTGCCTGGGCGCCGCCATCATCGCGGCGGTGTCGGACGGCCG
>JAAZAQ010000021.1 GCA_012514225.1 Clostridiales bacterium
CAGACGTCCCCCAGCCATTCACAGACCTTGCCCAGGCTGGCCAGGTGGCGCTCCATCAGCGCGTCCAGCAGCCGCTCGACGCCTTCCGGGTCCAGCAGCAGGTCGCAGAGGAAATTGTCAATCCGCCGAAGGAAGGTGCCCCACTCAAACAGGTTGCACCCCACCCCGATGACCAGCGCGCGGTCGCTTTCCTCGCGCAGCTTGAGGACGGCGGCGCGCAGGTTGGGCCAGAAGTCCTTTTCCTGCGCCCGGTCCCAGGGGGGCGTCGCCATTTTCTGCCACAGCACCCGGTCCATCTGCTCGTCCAGGTCGGACAGGTCCCCGGGGATTTCGTCCGGGTAGGCCACGTAGGTGCCGTCGTAAAACGTGGCCTTGTAGGGCATCCTGGCAATCATGCGCCCCTGCGAGAATACCGCCATGCCGCCGTCGGGCTGGGGCTTGGGGTCGAACCAGGCGGGGATGAAGGAGTCGCTGCCGTCGGACAGCTTCGCTGCCTTCCAACGGCTTTCTTCCGCGTTGAAGGCGCGCCCGGCGTCCAGCACGTCGATATTGCATTGGTCCAGCACGACGTCCGCCGGCTGGGCCAGCTGCTGCACCACGTCGTAAATCCGGGCCGGGCCGGCCTTCCAGCCCATGTGGCGCACGAAGCGGTTATAGGCGATGGCGGAGATGCCGGAGGACGGCGTCGCCCCGAGGTCCCGCGGCACGCGGTCCGGCTCCTTGTGGTTCATGGCCGCCAGCAGGCGCTCTCTGCCGTTCATGTCCCGCTCCTTTTCATCTGTCGCTGCTTGTCCCCGGCGCCCGTGCACCGCTGCAGGACGGTAAAAACCTATAGAACTTGATGCGCGCTTACAGCCGCCATCCTACCCCCGGCGGCGGGGCAAGTCAAGCGGGGCGGCCGGCGGTCAGGCTGGACACGTCTTCCTGGCTGCATCGATGCGTTCCATGGCGGCAGGGAAGGCAAAACCCGCGTTTCCGCGGGTTTTGCCTTGGATGCGGGGGTTCAGTCCTTCATCCGCTCGGGGTATTTCTTGATGTCGGCGCCGGCGAGCCACTCCGTTTCCAGCGCGGTGTAGGCCGCCTCCTGCTTCCCCGCCAGCAATTCAGCCTGGATGGCTTCGCGCACGGCGTCCAGCGCCACCGGCCCCTCGGGGACGTCCGCGGCGTACTGCAGGATATGGAACCCGAAATTGCTCAGGCTGGGCAGGCTCACGTCGCCCACCTTCTTCAGCGCCATCGCCGGCTTCGTAAACTCCGGCACGAAGTTGTCCGACGCCAGGCTGACAGGGTAACCCTCCGCCGGCATGCCGGGGTCCTCGCTGTATTCCGCCGCCAACGCGTCGAAGTCCGCGCCGGGCGCCATCGCTTTCCGGAACACCTCCTCCGCCTTGGGCAGGATTTTGGCGGAGGCTTCCTTTTCCTTGTCGGCCAGCGCTTTTGCCTGGGGCTCAAGCGCCGCCTGGGCTTCGGCCAGCGCCTGGAAAACCGGCGCCTTCTTTGAAATCGCGTCCAGCTCCTGCTGTTCCGCTTCTCCGCGCGTTTCCAGCGCCAGCAGCTCGTCCAGGCGCTTCGCGTCCTCCTCGGCCAGCCCGGCCTTCTGCGCCTTGAGGAAGTCGGCGTCTTCCGCCGGCACGTCCTTTTGCGCCAGCAGCGCCAGGAACCGGTCCGCCTCGGCCAGGGCGTCGTCCACCGCCGACTGCAGGGGCGCCAGCGCGCTGTTCAGGCTGGTGATGGCTGTCTCGTCCTCCGGGGCGTATTTAATCAGAATCTGCTTGATCATGCGGTATCCGGCGGGGGCGAAGTAAACGTCGCTTCCCTGTGTCCGGTCGTTCCCGTAGGCCGAGGGGGTCTGCTCATAGTTCGTCTTGGCCAGCGTGACCTTGGCGTTGTAGTCCGCCTGGATTTCCTCCTCGCTGACCGCAAGGTCCCGCCCGGCGTACTGCAGCAGCTTGTCGTGCAGGTCCTGTTCCTTGGCGCTCTGGAGGTACATATCCGCGGTGATGCCGTCCTGCGCCGCGCGGTCGCTGACCGCCTTCTTCAGCGCCTCGCCCGTCAGCTCGCTGCCCGAAAAGAGGGCGGCCTGGTAGTAATCCAGCAGGCTCTGGTAGTCGGCCTGGGATTTTTCTTCCAGCGCCTTTTCCTCTTCCGCCGTCAGCTCGTCCAGCCCCAACTCGTGCGCCTTCTGGTGAAGCAGCTTGTCCCGCGCGACGCTGTCCAGCGTGCTCTCCATCACCTGGTCACGGTCGACGACGACCTGCTGGTTGATGCCGTACTGCTGGTACATGCTCGCCTGTTCCTGGTAGGCGCGGTCGTAGGCGTTTTCAAAGTAGGTGGTGAAGGCGGCCTTGTCCACCGTCTCCCCGTTGATGTCCAGGATGACCTGCCGGGCGTCCACCTCCGGGTCCTTCACGATCAGGTTGCACCCGCCCAGCAGCAGGACGGCGGCCAGGAGCAGCGCCGCCAGCGCGGCTTTGCGGTGTGTGGCTTTCTGAAGCATCGGTCACTCTCCGTTTTTCATTTTGCAGGGCGCGGAAAACCGCGCCCTGCGATTATACCGCCCGGCCCCACAAAGGGCAAGCGGGCTCAGTCCCGGGCGGCGACGCTGCCGTCGGCCTTCATGATGTGGCGCTCCGGCAGGGTGCCCCGGGCGCAGGTCGTGGGATAGACGATCGCGTGCCGCCCGATGACCGTGCCGGGGTTGAGCACGGCGTTGCATCCGATTTCCGCCGCGTCGCCGATGAGCGCGCCCACTTTTTTCCGGCCCGTCGCCATTTTCTCCGCCCCGTCCCTGACGAAGACGGGCAGCTTGTCGCTCTTGACGTTGGAGGTGATGGAACCCGCGCCCATGTGCGCCAGGTAGCCCAGGATGGAATCGCCCACGTAGTTGTAGTGGGGCACCTGCACCTTGTCAAAGAGGATGACGTTCTTCAGCTCCGTGGAGTTGCCCACCACGCAGCCGCTGCCCACCAGGGCGCCGCCCCGGATGAAGGCGCAGTGGCGCACCTCGGTTTCCGGCCCGATGATGCAGGGGCCGCCCAGCCAGGCGGAGGGGAAGACCTTCGCGCTCCGTGCGACCCAGACGTCGGGCTTCGGGTGCTCGTATTCCGCGGGGTCCAGACCCGCGCCCAGGCGGAGGATGAGGTCGGAAATCCCCTCCAGCGCTTCCCAGGGATAGGTGAACTGCTTCATCCACTCCCCGGCCAGGCTGTGGGACAGGTCGTACAAATCCGTGATTTTCAGCATTTATTTGCCCTCGATGACCAGGCCGTTGGCCTTCATGGCGGAGATGACGGCGGACACGCAGCTCTCGCACAGTTCGGGGGTATGCGCCTCGGCCATCACCCGCAGCACGGGCTCCGTCCCGCTCTTGCGCACCAGGATGCGGCCGTCCGCCCCCAGCTTTTTCTCCGCAGCCTTGATGGCCTTGACGACCGCCGGGTGGGCGAGCGCCGCCTCCTTGTCGCTCACGCGCACGTTCTTAAGCACCTGTGGATAGATTTCCACCGGCTCCGCCAGCTTGGACAGCGGCACCTCCCGGGTGGTGACGGCCTGCATCAGCTTGATGGCCGTCAGCACGCCGTCGCCGGTGTTGGCGTATTTGCCGAAGATGATGTGGCCGGACTGCTCCCCACCCAGCAGGTGCCCGTTGTCCCGCATGCATTCGTAGACGTAGCGGTCGCCCACCGCGGTCTGCTTGTACTGGATGCCAAAGTCGTCGAAGGCCTTGTACAGGCCGAAGTTGGACATGATGGTGGTCACCACGGTGTTGTCCGTTAGGTTGCCCCGCTCCTTCATGAAGCGGCCATAGATGTAGAGGATGAGGTCCCCGTCTACCACGTTGCCCTTCTCATCCACCGCGATGCAGCGGTCCGCGTCCCCGTCGAAGGCGAACCCGATGTCCAGCCCGTTGTCCCGCACATGCTTCTGCAGGTGCTCGATGTGGGTGCTGCCGGCGTCCAGGTTGATGTTCAGGCCCGTGGGCTGGTTGTTGATGACGTAGGTCTGCGCGCCCAGGGCGTCGAAAACCGACTTGGCAATCATCCAGGTGCTGCCGTTGGCGCAGTCAAGGCCCACCTTGTAGCCCTTGTAGGTGTTGCGCGCCATGGAAATCAGGTAGCCGATGTACTGGTTGCGCCCGCCGTAATAGTCCACCGTCTTCCCGATGCGCTCGCGCCGCGCGAAGGGGATGGCGTCCGGGCTGCCGTCCAGGTAATGCTCCAGCTGGCCGATGAGCATCTCGTCCATCTTCTCGCCGTTCTGGTTGAGCAGCTTGATGCCGTTGTCGTAAAAGGGGTTGTGGCTGGCGGAAATCATCACCCCGCAGTCGAAACGCTCGCTCCTTGTGATGAAGGAAACGCTGGGGGTGGTGGTCACGTGCAGCAGGTAGGCGTCCGCGCCCGACGCCGTGATGCCGGCGGACAGCGCGTCCTCCAGCATGTAGCTGGACAGCCGGGTGTCCTTGCCGATGACGATGCGCGCCTTCTTGTCCTTGCCGTAATAGTGCCCCAGGAAGCGCCCGATGCGCATGGCGTGGTCGGCGGTCAGGCTGACGTTGGCCTCCCCGCGGAAGCCGTCGGTACCGAAATACTTGCCCATTTTTTATCACTCCTTCCGGGTTATTATAGTGCCGCCGGACCGCTTTGACAAATGTTTTCGCCGTTCCCCGCGCTTTACATTCGGGGCTGGAATCGCTATCATTCCCGGGGCGGAAGGGAGGCGGGCCGTGAAGCGGAAGGATATCTGGGTCATCGCCGGCGTTGTGGCGCTGGGGCTTGTGCTGCTCGTCGCCAGCCGCGTGCTCAGGCCCGCCCCGGCTGTACCCGGACGGCCGGCCCTCGCGCTGTCCCTGGGCGCCGCTCCGGACGGCGCGCTGCCCGTGGCCGACAGCTACCTGCGCATCAAGCAGGGCAGCGAATACTACCAGCTGGTCCCGCTCCTGGGCCCCGGTGAAATCACGATCACCCAGGGGGACTGGGAAAACGTCATCCACGTCGACCGCGACGGCGCGGTCATGGCCTCGGCCAACTGCCCCAAGCAGGAATGCGTGCACCAGGGCAGGGTCACCCTCCAGAATCGTGACCTGCGCGTGTTCCAGCGGTGGATTACCTGCCTGCCCCACCAGGTGGCGCTGGAGCTGCTCTCCCGGGAGGAGGCGCTGCAGCTGCTGGGGGAGGCGCCGTGAAGGGTACGCAAAGGCTGGCGCTGTCCGCCCTGTTCGTCTCCATCATGCTGGTGCTGGGCTACCTGGAAAGCCTGTTTTCCCTGGGTCCCATCCCGGGCATCAAGCTGGGGCTGAGCAACAGCGTGCTGCTCCTGTGCCTCTACTGGCTGGGCGTACCCACCTCTGTCCTGCTGATGCTGGCCAAGGTCTTCCTCTCCGGCTTCCTGTTCGGCAGCCTGAACACCATCCAGTACAGCCTCGCCGGCGGTGTGGTGAGCATGCTGGGCATGATCGCGATGACCCACGGGCTCAGGGGCGTCAGCCCCGTTGGCGCGGGCGTCGTGGGCGGCGCGCTGCACAACGTAGGCCAGGTGCTCATGGCGATGCTGACCTTGCAGACGGCGAGCCTGCTGTACTACATGGCCGTCCTCGTCTTCGTCGGTGCTGTCATGGGCGGCATCACCGGCTCGGTCGTGGTCAGCCTGAAACGGTTTTTGCCCTACGACCGCCGCCAGCGCTTCGGCTTCGTGCAAAACGTCAACGCGCAAGCGAAGGGGGAGGGAACGCCGGGGACAACGCCCCCGGGTTCCCATCCGGGGGACCTGCCGCCTTTCCCGGAAGAAGAATCCATCGAATCCAAGACGCACTGAGTCAATGGGAGATTGCCGCGGGCGGGCGCACGCCCCGCGCAGCCCGCGGTAACCAGTTGTAAATCAAAGCGGGAGGCCTTCACGCCTCCCGCTCAGGCTGTCAAAACCTTATTATAGAGCAAGATGCGGGGGGGTCGGGGGGCGATAGCCCACCGATGGAAATCGTGTCGTCCGGCTTTGCCGGACGCGCGGGGCGTTTTCGCGAACAGCGAAAACATTCCGCAGCCATCCTCCAAATCGAAAAAGGTCCGCAGACCTTTTTCGACAATCCGAGCGGGAGGCCTTAACGCCTCCCGCTCGCTCTTCGTTTCATGAACGGACGCTTTATCCCCTGGCGCCTTTCCCCGTGGGGAACAGTCGTTCCTTCAGCCCGTGCAGGGCGGCGCCGTGGCGGGACTCGTCGCGGGACATCTCGTGCAGGGCGTCGTGGATGGCGTCGTAGCCCAGGGAGGTCGCCAGCTGCGCCAGCTCCTTCTTGTCCGCGCACTCCCGCGCCTCCGCGTCCGCGCGCAGGCCGAGGTTCTCCTCCGTGCTCGCGGAAAAGCCCTCGCCCAGCATTTCCATCAGCCGCCCGGCGTGCTCCGCTTCCTCCTCCGCGAGCCTCCGGAAGGCGCCGGCGGCCTCGGGGTAGCCCTCCCGCTCCGCCGCGCGGGCCATGGCCAGGTACAGGGCGACCTCACGGCTGTCGTTTTGCAGGCGCTCCTTCAGCGCGCCCGTTACGCGGGGGTCCGTCCCCTTCGCCAGCCCCGGCACGTGACCGTCCGGGAAGGAGCGGGCGGTTTCGACTAATTCAAAAAACTCCCGGCCGACCTTGCATACCGGGCAGATTTCAGGCGGCTCGTCCCCCTCGTGGACGTAGCCGCAGACCTTGCAGACCCATTTTTTCACGCGCCGCGACCCTCTCGTTCCCTTGCGTTCAGATAAAGTGCTTGCGGATGTATTCCGGGGCGTCCGAGTCGTCGCAGCCGACCGACAGGATAAAGGTCAGGTTGCGTTTTTCACCCAGGCTTTCCAGGTTTTTGAAGAACCACTCGGTCTCGTTGGGCTTGACGTTGACCAGCTTCAGGAAGGCGTCGATGAACACGACCGTCACGTCGAAGTTCTGCGCCAGCATGCCGCAGAGGAAGCCGTAAAACATTTCCGGCCCCACCATGCCGTACTCGCCCGCGTTAACGAAACGGATTTCATGGCGCAGGTCGAACATGTAGCGGTTGTCGTCGTCCACAAAGACGACGTCGCCCTTTTGGTTCTTGATCGCGTCGTTGGCCATATCGATAATCCGCTTGGTTTTTCCGGAACCTTTTTTGCCGTGGATGACTTGTATCACGGGACATCCCCCCTTTATCGCTTTCTGGCCAAAGTATACCACAGGCGTGTCCCGCCCGCCAACCTCAGCCCCCGCCTTCCCCGCCGCCCGGGGCGGCCAGCGCCTGCAGGCCCATTTTGCGCGCGCGGCGCAGCATCGCCTCCCGGCTGACCCCGTCCGTGCGGCAGACGCCCTGGTATTCGCAGAAATCGCAGGCCGGGCGCCCGGCGCTGTCGATGATCGGCGAGCGGGGGATGTGCCCGGAGAAAATCTGCCGGGCCAGCTGCCGGGCGCGCGCCTGCGCCAGGCCCATCAGCCGCTCCAGCTCCTCCCGGGACAGCAGGCCGTCGGACGCGCGCAGGGAGCCGTCCTTATTGAGGTAATTGGCGATGCTGACCGGGGGTTCTCCGCCATCCATCAGCCGGACCACCTGCGCCTGGGCCAGCAGCACGCCGGAGAGGCGCAGCTTCGCCCGGATTTTCCGCTCGGCCTCCGGCGCGCTATCCGCCGGCACGACCGGGTCGTCCAGCAGCTGGTAAAACGCCCCCGCCGGCTCATGCCCCGCCAAAAGGCCAAGCGCGGCCTTCAGGTAGAGCATCAGCTGCAGCTGCAGCCCGGCCTCGATGTCCCCGGCCGCCAGGCGGCGGTTGCCGGTCTTGTAATCCACCACCCGCAGGTAATCCCGTCCGTCCAGCACCGCCGTGTCCACCCGGTCCATGGTGCCCCGCAACCGCAGGCTGCGCCCGTCGCCCAGCGCGATTTCCACCGCCGGCAGGCCCTCGCCCGCGCCGAAGCGCAGCTCGCTGGCTAAAGGCCTGAAGCCGGAATCCCGGCTGCCCTCGGTCAGCGCCCAGGCCATGCGCCGGCAGACGTCCAGGGTGCGCTGTGCGCCTTTTCGCGCCCGGGGGGTGTCCGCCCAGGGCTGCCGCTCCCAGTCGCCCGTCAGCCCGGGCAGCACGCGGTCCATCATCGCCTCCGCCTTGTCCCGGGAAACCTGCGGCCAGTCGGGCTCCCGGGCGATTTCCTCGGCGAACCCGTCCATGGCTGCGTGGCAGAAATTGCCCAGGTCCACAGGCTGCAGCGCCCACTCCCTGCGCTCCTGCGGCTGAAGGCCGTAGCGGACGAAATGGCGGAAGGGGCATCCGGCGTAGTTTTCCAGGCGGGAAATGGACACCGTCTGCCGGTTGAACAGCGCCTGCGCCGTGCCTGGGGACAGCCGCTTGTCCGGGTTCTCCGCCTTCTCCCTGTCCAGCAGGGCGGCCGCCGCGCGGCCGAATTCCGGGCTTTCGGACAGCCAGGCCCAGGCGTCCCGCCAGGCGCCCTGCAGCGGCTCCCCGGCGGCCCGCAGCGAGGCGATTTCGTCCAGCGCCGTCGCGGGCGTGAGGGGCAGGGGCTCTGCGAAGCGGCCCACCGCGCCTCCCTCCTCGGCCAGCGCGGGGAAGAGTTTGGCCACGCGCTGCAGCTCCGGCAGCGCGCCCTTGGCCTCCCCCTGCTCAGTGGACAGGGCGTAGGACAGGTAGAGCCGCTCCCCGGCGGAGGACATCGCCTTCCACAGGTCCAGCTGCTTGACGGCCTCCCGGTCGGCCAGCGGCAGGTTCAGCCGAAGGTTCAGCCCGGATTCCAGCCGTTGGCGCTCCCCGTCGCCCAGCAGGGCCTCGTCGGATACGTTCAGCGCGCCGCCGTTGAGCCCCAGGATGAACACGGCTTTGGGCCTGCGGGCCATCACCTGGCCCAGGGCGCCCGCCTGCACGCAGTTGTC
>JAAZAQ010000195.1 GCA_012514225.1 Clostridiales bacterium
ATCTCGTTCGTTCCGGGGCTTTCCTCCGTCCCCGCGAACAGCCCGCCCAGCATGACCGCGCTGGCCCCGGCGGCCAGCGCCTTGGCGATGTCGCCTGAATACTTGACGCCCCCGTCTGCGATGACCCGCACGCCGTGCTTGTCCGCCTCCTCGGCGCAGTCGGCGATGGCGGTAATCTGCGGCACGCCCGTCCCGGCGACCACGCGGGTGGTGCAGATGGAGCCCGGCCCGATGCCTACTTTGACGCAGTCCGCGCCCGCCAGGATCAGGTCCCGGGTCGCTTGGGCGGTCGCCACGTTCCCGGCGAACAGCGTCACCTCGGGGAAGGCCTTCCGTAGCGCTTCCACCGTTTCCAGCACGCCCCGGCTGTGCCCGTGCGCCGTGTCCAGCGACAGGACGTCCACTTGCTGCTCGGTCAGCGCCCGGGCGCGGTCCATTGTGTCCGCGCTCACCCCGACGGCGGCGGCGCACAGCAGTCGCCCTTTCGCGTCCTTGGCGGAGTTGGGGTACTTGATGTTCTTCTCGATATCCTTGATGGTAATCAGCCCGCGCAGCCGGAAGGAGGCGTCCACCAGCGGCAGCTTTTCGATGCGGTGGGCGGCCAGCAGCTTTTTGGCGTCCTCCAGCGTCGTGCCCACGGGCGCCGTCACCAGGTCCTTGCTGGTCATCACCTCGCCGATGAAGCGCGTGTCGTCTTCCTCGAACCGCAGGTCACGGTTGGTCAGGATGCCCACCAGCTTGCCGCCCTCATCGGTGATGGGCACGCCGGAGATGCGGTAACGGGCCATCAGCGCCTTGGCGTCGGACACCCGGTGGCCGGGGGAGAGGAAGAAGGGGTCGGTGATGACGCCGTGCTCGCTGCGCTTGACTTTGTCCACATGGGAGGCCTGCTCCTGGACGGTCATGTTCTTGTGCAGCACGCCCAGGCCGCCTTCCCGCGCCAGCGCGATGCCCATGCGCGAGTCGGTCACCGTGTCCATGGCCGCGGACAGCAGCGGGACGTTCAGCCGGACATTCCGGGTCAGCTGGACCGACAGGTCCGCGTCCCGCGGCAGCGTGTCGCTGCGGCGGGGCACCAGCAGCACGTCGTCAAAGGTCAGCCCTTCGCGCAGGGGTTCCTGATACATGGCTCCTCCTCCTTAGGCGTCCGTGCCGCCGTCCTTGCCCTTGAGCAGCTTGACGCCGTTTCTGCGCAGATAATAGAAAAAGGATATCACCGCCAGCCCCACGCCCAGCCACAGCGCCCACAGGTGTAGGGGCGGGTTTGGGCTCGCGAAGCGGTCGTGGAAAAAGCACAGCACCAGCCCCAGCACGGTCACGAATTGGGCGACCTTGCCCACTGGTTCCGATTGCACGACGATGTTCCTGCGCAGCAGCAGAAACCCGCCCAGCAGCATCAGCGCCTCCTTGACCAGCAGGATGCCGATGGCGGCCCATGGCGCGACGCCCTTGATGGCCAGCATCAGCATCGCCGACAGCACCATCAGCTTGTCCGCCAGCGGGTCCGCCAGTTTCCCGAAATCCGTGACCAGCTGGTACCGCCTCGCGATCCATCCGTCCAGGA
>JAAZAQ010000196.1 GCA_012514225.1 Clostridiales bacterium
CCCGGCGGCGAGGAGGCCCAGGCTGGCGCTGGAGCCGCCCGCGTTGACGAAGCATTTCACGTCCGGCCCGTACAGGGACAGGCGCCGGGCGATGTTCTCCCCCAGGCCGGGCTCGTCCAACAGCGGGACGCCGTCCTCCCGTGAGAGCCGCGCCGCCAGCTCCTTTTCCCCGGGAAACAGGGGGTTGCCGCCGCCCTGGTCCCTATCCCCGCCGGGGGAGACGGCCAACAGCTCAAATTGGAGGACGCCGGCCTGCCGGGCGAGGCCCAGCATGTCCACCACCGTCAGTTCCGGCCGTGTCGCGCCGAAGGTGGACGCGCCGTAGGAGGCGATGACCCGGGCGTCCAGCCCCATCTCGTCGGCCGCCGCGACGGCGGCCAGCGCCAGGCCGGGGAAGGAGCCGCTGAAGGCGCAGGCCACGGCGTCCCCGGGCATCAACCCCGCCTCCTTGTAATAGCGGACCATCAGGGCGGCGAAGTCCGGCTGCAGGGCGGTGCGCTTGGCTTCCACGCTGCCCAGGGAGGTGGACAGGGCCGTCCACTCCGGGCCGATGAGCCCGGTTTCGTTCAGGTCTTCCGGCGTCAGGGGAATGCCGCTTTCCTCCGCGTGGGCCAGAACGGCGGCCATCGCCCGCTCCATCCGCCACGCGGCGGCCAGCTGCGTGTCCGCGTAGGGCAGGCGGGCTTCCCGGGGGAGCAGCGCCGAAGCCGCCACCCCGGCCAGGGCGGCAAAAAGCGCCAGCGCCAGCAGCAGGACGCGGCGCGGCGGCAGGGGGGAGGGCAGCCCGACGGGCATCACAGCAGCCCGACGGCCAGCAAGGCCAGCCGCACGAGGGCGGCGCCGAGCAGCACGGACAGCAGGGTGCGGGGGATGCCCTGCCGGAACATGTCGTTGGCGATGAGCCCCGGCACGATGTGGCCGATGGCGCGCAAATCCTGCGCGAGGGGCAGCAGGCGCAGGACGAAGCGGTCAGCCGCCCAGCCCAGCGCAAGGGAGAGCAGGATGGCCAGCATGAAGCGCCTGCGGTTGTACAGCAGCACGCGCCCGGACAGCCAGCGGATGAACAGGCACACGATGACGGACTGCAGCAGGGTGGACAGCACGCGCAGGGGCTGCTCCAGGAACAGGGCCAGGTATCCCGGCGACACCATGCCCCCGGACAAAAGGCCCAGCCCCTCATACATCGCGAAGCTGAGCGCCACGCTCAGCGCGACCGCCGCCTCAGCCACAGGGCCTCCCTTCTTCCCGCATCCTCTCCACCAGGCGCATGCCGTCCCCCTTGATGTTGCCGGCGCACAGCACGAGCCGGGGGCCTTCGCTCCCGGCTGCCCAGGAGCGGAGGTCCCGCACCGGGGCGGCAGGCAGCCCGCCCGCGCGGGCCAGGTATTTCGCGGCCCGCCCGGGGTCGTCCCCGATGAGGAAGGCGCAGGCGGGGGGATGGGGCGCCCTGGCGACCGCCCGGGCGAAGGCCCGCAGCCGCGGGGCGCGGTCGCGCCGGTGGTTGTACAGCAGCGCGTAGGGCCCGCTTTGGCCGGTCTCCTCCATCGCGCGGGAAAAGCTGTCCGGGTCGTTGGCGGCGAAGGCGTTGACGAAGGCGCGGCCTTCCCAGTAAAAGCCGCCCAGCAGCCCGGGGTCGGGCCGCGCCTTGCGCATGCCGGACAGGGCGGTCTCCCGCGGGATGCCCAGCCGGTCGGTCAGCGCCAGGGCCAGGGCCACGTTTTCCGGGTGTACGGGGAAGCAAAAGCCGCGCAGTTCCTCCGGGCCGACGCCCTCCGCCGGCGGGAGGACATTTTCCACGAAGGGGGCAAAGCCCGCCTCCCCGGTCACCGCCGTACCCCCCGGCATGACGGACAGGGCCAGCACGCGGAGGGTCTGCTCCTTCGTTGCGCCGATTTCCTCCTCATGGTCCACCAGGGCGTTGGTCAGCACCGTGTACTGGGGCCGCACCAGCCTGCGCGCCAGCAGCGCCTGGTTTTCCGGGCGCAGCGCCATGCATTCCGCCACCAGCGCCTGGGCGCCCCCCTTTACCGCCTGGCGGAGGAAGGCCTTGTGCTCCATCGGGTTGGGGAGGCGGCCGCCCCGGAAATCGGTTTCCCCGCCGTCCGGGGTTATCAGGCGTGCCTGGGAGCCCGTGGTCCGCGCGTAGGCGCGGATACCGGCCTCGTTGAGGGCGGCGGCAAGCAGGCGGGTGACGGTGGTCTTGCCGCGGGTGCCGTTGACCAGGATGCGCAGCGCCACCTTGTCCAGCGCCCGCCGGTACCAGGCGCCCTCCATCAGCCCGGCCGCCAGCAGGGCCGCCAGCAGCAGCAGCGTCAGCCCCATGGCTTCCCCCGGCCGGGGAGCAGGGGAAACGGCGGCCGCGGCTGCGTTCTCACGGGCGGTATTCCCAGCCCTCGTCCCCGTGGTAGACCATCCGCCTGCTCATCCCGCCGTCGACGACGA
>JAAZAQ010000197.1 GCA_012514225.1 Clostridiales bacterium
CCTCGGCCGCGAACTTCCAGGCAACCGCCCAGCGGGGGAACTTGTCCGTATAGCCGAGGGCCGCGCGGGTCTCAAGGTCGGTAATCTTGATGACGGCCCCGTCGATCAGGAAATCCAGGCTGTCGCGCCGCTCCTCGACCGAGCGGATGGCGGCCGCCACGTCATCCTCGCCGCTTCCGACAAACAGCAAGGGGGAGGCCGGAATCCCGTTTTCGGTAATGAAGCGGTTCATGCCCTCCTGGTCAGTGTAGGGCGGGCTTTCGATGGTGCCGATTTCATAGAAGCGCGCGTCCAGCCGACGCTGTGCGGTGACCGCCGGGTCCAGGCTGCGCAGGCCCCCGGCTGCGGCGTTGCGGGCGTTTTTAAGTTTTTCTGCGGACACCCGGTTGTGCTGCGCCAATACGGACAGGCGCATGAAGCACTCGCCGTGGATTTCCATCAGCCCCCGGTAGGGGATGGACAGGGGGATGCCGCGCACCGTGCGCGCCTGGGGCAGCACCTGCTCCCCCACCACGCCGTTGCCGCGGGTGACGGCGCCCTCCAGCAGACCGTCCCGGTAGGTGAGGTTGAGGGTCAGGCCGTCGTATTTATACTCGACCGCGAAGGAAAGCGGCGGAAGGCTCGGCGTTTTCGCGTGGAGCGCGCGGGCGCGGGCGAACCAGGCGGAAAGCTCCTCCGGCGTCTGCACCTTGTCCAGGCTCCAGAGCCGGTTGATGTGCCGGTGCTGCTGAAAGGCGGGCAACGGCTCCCCCCCGACGCGGCGGGTGGGCGAATCGGGCAGCCGGACGCCGCTTTCGGCCTCCAGCTTTTTCAGTTCGTCATACAGCCGGTCCCACTGCTTGTCGGGCATGGCCGGCTCGTCCAGCACGTAATACCGGTAGCTGGCCCGGTTGATTTCGTCCACCAGGGCCCGCATCCGGGACGCCGTGTCCGACACTTACTCCACCTTGGCGATGGGGGCGATGGCCACGGAAAACTCCTTTTCCCCGTAGGCCGTGAAATGGATGGTGACCCGCGCCTCCGCGCCGGAGCCGCTGGTCGACACGACGCGGCCGGCGCCGAACTTGCGGTGGAGAACCTTGTCCCCCTCCTCGAAAATCCGGGCAGGCTCCTCCAGGGAGGCAGAAACGGAGGGCACGAAGCCTTTCTGCACGCCCGGGATGCCCAGCGCCGGCTGCCCCATGCCGGGGATGCCGAAGCCGGTCTTGGGCGGGCGCTGGGAGGGCTTGACCCGCTCCCTGGGCGGCTTGTACTCGCCGAAGTGCTCACGCATGGCGATGCCCCACTCGTCGGAAATCAATTCCTTGGGAATCTCCGCCAAGAAGGGGCTGGGCAGGTTGCTGGACGCCTGGTTGAAGATGGCGCGGTGGCGCGCGCGGGTCAGGTAGAGGAACTCCTTGGCGCGGGTGATGCCCACGTAGCACAGCCGGCGCTCTTCCTCCACCCTGCCTTCCTCTGCCTTCGCGCGGACGCTGGGCAGCAGCCCGTCCTCCATCCCCGCGATGAACACGGCGCGGTACTCCAGGCCTTTGGCGGAATGCAGGGTCATCAGGGTCACGTGCTGGGGCACGTCCTCCTGCATGTCCAGGTCGGTGACCAGCGCCACGTTCTCCAGGTAGTTTTCCAGCGACGCGTCCTCGCTGAGGTTCGCAAACTCGTTGACAGCACCCAGGAACTCCAGCAGGTTATCCCGCTTGGCCAGCATGTCCTCGTCCGTGCTGCCCTCGTATTCCTTGATGAGGCCCGACTCGTCCAGCACCAGCTTGACGAATTCACCCAGGGGCATCTCCCGGCGCTTGCTGTTGAACCGGTCCATCAACTCCACGAAGCTCTCCACGCACTTGCGGGGGCGGGAGGTCAGCCGGTCAGGCAGGGCGTGCAGCGCCGCGAACATGGGCGAGTTCAGGCTGGCCGCGTGCTCCTCCAGCACCTCGACCGTCGCGTCGCCGATGGCGCGCTTGGGCACGTTGATGATGCGCTTCAGGGCGACGTCGTCGTCCGGGTTGACCAGCACCCGCAGGTAGGCCAGGGCGTCCTTGATTTCGCGGCGGTCGTAGAAGCGCGTGCCCCCGAATACCCGGTAGGGGATGCCGGCGCGCATGAACATTTCCTCCAGCACGCGGCTCTGGGCGTGCATGCGGTAGAGCACGGCGATTTCGCCCAGCGGCACCTTCTGGGCGCGCAGGCGGCGGACGTGCTCGCAGATCCAGGCGGCTTCCTCCCGCTCGTCCCCCGCGGCGCAGAAGCGGATTTTCTCGCCCTGCGCGCCTTCCGTCCACAGTTCCTTCTCCATGCGCTGCTCGTTGTTGCGGATGACGTGGTTGGCGGCCTCCAGGATGGTCCGGGTGGAGCGGTAGTTCTGCTCCAGCTTGATGACCTTGGCTTCCGGGAAATCCTTCTTGAACTCCAGGATGTTGCGCAGGTCAGCGCCCCGCCAGCCGTAAATGGACTGGTCGTCGTCCCCCACCACGCAGAGGTTGCGGCTGTCCTGGGTGAGCAATTTGACCAGGGAATACTGGGCGAGGTTGGTGTCCTGGTATTCGTCCACGTGGACGTACCGAAAACGGCGGCGGTAATGCTCCAGCACCGGGGGATGCTCGACCAGAAGCTGGAGGGCCTTGTTGAGCAGGTCGTCAAAGTCCAGCGCGTTCGCCTTCCTCAGCCGTTCCTCGTAGGCGACGAACAAGCTGTGGATGCCCTGCGCCCTGCGGTCCTTGCGGGACTGGGCGAACCACTCGTCCGCGTCCAGCAGCCGGGTCTTCGCGTCCCCGATGACGCGCTTCATTTCCTTGAGGCTCAGGTCCGTCTCGTCCACGCCGGATTTCTTGAAAATATCCTTGAGCACGCGCTGTTGGTCGTCATCGTCGTAGATGGCGAAGGAGCGCTGATAGCCGAGCTTCTCGATGTCGCGCCGGAGGATGCGCACGCAGATGGAATGGAAAGTGCCAATCCAGGCCTCGGACGCCCTGGCGCCCGCCAGCTCCTCCACGCGCCGCTGCATCTCCCGGGCGGCTTTGTTGGTGAAAGTCAGTGCCAGGATGGTGTGGGGCTCAACGCCCTGCTCCATCAGCCGGGCAATGCGGTAGGTCATCGCCCGGGTCTTGCCGCTTCCGGCGCCGGCGATAATCAGAAGAGGCCCCTCCTGGTGGAGGACCGCTTCTTTCTGCATTTTGTTGAGGTTTTTGACGTTCATGCTTCCCCCGTGCCTGCGAAGTATGTCCGTATCCGGAAAGGCCGTCCCGGCAGCCGGTCCGCGGCCGGGAGCCCATGTTTTTCAGATTGCGACACCATGGCAATTGTAACACAAAACCCGCGATTTGTCCAAAAATCAGCGGGTTTTCAGGTGGCCGCGGGCGGCTTACGCGGGCGGGCTTCCCTCCTCCCTGAGGTCCACCGGCAGGTCGGTCTGGGAGAAGGGGTCCTCGTGGCCGTAGGCGCTCAGGTCGACCCTGGCGGCGCGCAGCCGGCCGCGCTCGGAGGCGGAGGGGATGCTGGAGCGGACCAGCGGGGTGGCGCCGGACAAGTCCACCGAGGCGCTCTCCCTGACCTGGGTCAGGGCGAACACCACCGTGCGGCGGGACAGGCCGCGGCGGGCGTACTCCGCGGCGATTTCCGCGCGGGAGCCGAAATGCATGGGAAAGAAGACCCGGGGCCTGACCGCCATGATGAAATGGTTGGCGCCGGCGTCGTAATATCCCCCCTGGTTGGGGTCGAGCGGAAACATGCTCACGTCAATGCCGTCCTTGGGCAGCAGCGCGGTCTTCTCGTAGAACAGCGCTTCCGAGCGGGCGATGTCCCGCAAGGTGTTCTCCTCCCGCCAGTGCCAGAGGTTGAGGTCGCCGGCATGGTACACCCGCACGCCCTCGGCTTCGGCGAGGAAGGAAAGCCCCGCGTCGCTTGAGCCGTAGGCGGTCACCTCGCAATGGCCGACGCTGAAGGAATCCCCTTCGCGGCAGACCCGCACGTTGGCCGCCCGGGGGGCCAGCTTCGCCGCCTCCTGGGGCATCACATAGGTGAAGGGGAAGGACTGCTTCCACTCGTAAATCGCCTTGTCGTGGTGCGCCGCGGATGCGCTGGGCACGAACACGAGGATGTTGTTGAAGCCCTGGAAGTCCCGGTCGGAAAGCCATTGCTCCCTGGCCAGCTGCTCCAGGCCGGTCTGGCGGTAGCTGAAAACCATGAGCGTTTTTTCCATCGCCACGGTAAAGGCCGACTGGTAAAAGTAAGTCACCCGCACCGGGCTCGCCACGGCCGTTTCCCGTCCCTTGCGCGTGTCAGGCGTCATCGAAAGCCTCCTCCAGCACCCGCCCCTGCGCCTGGGGGAGGCTCAGCCCCGCCGCCCGTGCCAGGGTCGGCGCGACATCCACCAGGTTGCAGGCGGGCAGCCGCGCGCCGCGGCGGAACATGGGCCCGGACAGCCACAGCAGGCACTGCGCCGCCGGGTGATCTGGCCCGAAACCATGGGTCGCTGCGTGCGCCGGCGCATTCTCGTCGTCCACGTATTCGATGCCCTCCTCCGGCTCCACCGCCAGCAGCACGTCCTCCGGGGCGTTCATCCCGCGCAGCTCCTCCCGGGTGTAGACGTGCCGGATGCGCAATTGCTCCATGTTTTCGCGCAACGCGTTGAGCACCGGATGGTAGTCCCCGCGGTTCAGGCGCAGGTAGGCGCCCAGGCCCAGCGTCTGCGCCCGGGCCGGAACCCGGTTGGCGGCCAGCCAGGCATCCAGCGGCAGCGTGCCGGACACGTCCGCGTGACCGTGGTCGCTGACCACGCAGACCACGGTGTCTTCCCGCGCCTCCCGAGACCGCAGCGCTTCCAGAACCCGGCCGACGCGGGTGTCCAGCCGCTCCAGCGCTTCCCGCGCCTGGGAACTGAAGGTGCCGTGCCTGTGCCGCGCCTCGTCGCATTCCGCCAGGTGCAGGGCAAGGATGTCGGGCATGTGCTTTTGGCGGCCGGACGGGGCGGGCAGCACGTCATGGGCGCGCCCCAACCGTTCCCCCGGCGCGTACTGGCGGGCGATGAGCGTTTCAGCCAGCAGCGTCACATAGTCGTCCAGGGCGGCGCGGCCCTTGCCCCGGCGCCGGCGGCCGTATGCCAGCTCGGTGCGCAACAGCCAGCCGGTACTCCCGTAGCGCAGCGCCTTGAGCACCTGGTTCTCCCCGGGCAGCGCCAGCGCTTCCGGCAGGTTGTAGCGGATGTGCCGGCTGTGGCCCGTGACCGGCCAGAGCAGGGCTGCGCAGTCGCGCCCGGCGCAGCTGGCCTGGGAAAACAGGGTTTCCACCTGAATGTACCGCTCGTCCCAGTACCAGGGCCGGCGGCCGCTCTTCAGATGGGGATTGAAGGGCTCGTTATGCCCCACGCCGTGGCGGTCCGGATAGCAGCCGGTGAGCAGGCTGACGTGGATGGGATAGGTCAGGGAGGGGTAAATCGTTTGCGCCCGCTCACAAAAAACGCCTTCCCCGGCCAATTCCCCAAGGTTTGGCAGGGAAAGCAGAAACTCGGCGTCCGCCGCGAAGACGGCGTCCAGGCTGATGATGACCAGGCGCAATTTATTTCCGCCAGCCGAAGAACTTGCTGGCGCCCCAGGTGCCGAAAATCCAGCCCAGCGGGCCGCAGCCTCCCCGGCCGGACCTGCGTTTGCCGAAAATCTTGTAAAGGACGAAGCCGATGAGCGCAATCTGGAACAGGCTCATGCCCTTGCCGGAGCCCTCGTAGGCCACCTCGGAATCCTTGGCGTAGCGGTCGGCGTTCTGTTTGCTGGTTTCCTCGTCCGGAAGGATGCTGTCCAGCCAGGAAGTGCCGGGCCGCTGCGTCGCCTCCGGGGCCGGGGTGGACGGGGCGGCGGCCTGGCCGGCGTAGGAACGAAGCCCCCCGCCGGCGGGCACGGGAAGGCCCTTGGCGGTATACAGGCTGTCGTTGAAGGCAAGTACGGCCGCGGCAGCCGAGCGGTCATACTCGCGGCGGTCGAACAAGCCCTTGAATCGGCTGGACAGCAGGCTTTCCGCCTGTTCCTGCCCGAGAACGGCTGTGGCCCGGCCGCCGATGGAAACCGCGTAGTTCTCCTCGCCCACCGCGACCAGCAGCAGAATGGTGTCCTCCGGCTGCCCGGACGCGGCCAGCGCCTGGTCTGCCACCGCCTGGATGCCGGCGCCGCCCAGGAAATGCTTGGTCACCAGGCGGTACCGGACGCCGACGTCTTTGAACGCCTGGTCGGAGACCCGGTTGATTTCACCGGCCAGCCCGGTATCCAGCACGGCCGCCTGGTCCGAAACCGCGGGGGAAGGAGCGGCAGCCGTCTGCGACAGCGCGAGGAAGGGCAGCAGCAGGATGAGCGCCAGGAAGGGCGCGACGCGTTTCACAGGGACTCACCTCCCGGCGGGAACAATTCAGCCTCGCGCACGCCCAGCAGCCTTGCGAGCCGCCCGTTGACCTGCCCGTTGAGCCGGTTATTGAACTCGGCCGCCGCCTTGTTGTATTGCCCGGCGTCCGCCCATTGCGCGCTTTGCTCCAGCCCGCGGGGAAGAAGGCCGGTCACGTAGCCCAGGTCGCGGGCGTCGGCCTGGACGCCGGGGCTTGCCTCCAAGGCGTCCAGCAGCGCGCCCCCGTCCCGGGAGAGCCGGCCGCTGGCCGCCGCTTTTTCCATCAGGGGAAGCGCGGACTCCAGTTCGCCCACGTCCTTTTCCACTGCCTGGATGAGGGGGTCGATGACGTCGGGGGCGTCCTGCCGGTGCCGGCGCGCGACGACCAGCAGGTTGTGCCCCATTTCCGCGCGCGTCGACAAGACGCTTTCCAATGAGCCCAGCGCCGTTTCCACCTGGGCCTTGTCCTGCGAGAAACCGCGGTAGGCACCCCAGCCGACGCCGGCCACGACCAGGGCCAGCATCAGCAGAAAAGCCAGGATGGCGCGGGGGGTGTAGTTCATCCTTCGCTCCGTCGTCAGCCGTTGATGAGGCGCTGCTTGAGCTCGTCTTCCATGCGGGCGAGGGTCTTCTCAGCCTCGGCGCGTTTCTGGCGGCCCTCGGCCTGGATGCGGACAACCTCGTTCATGGTGTCGATGAGGGACTTGTTGGTCTGCACCAGCGTCTCGATGTCGATGATGCCGCGCTCGGCCTCCTGGGCGGTTTCGATGGTGCCCTGCTTGAGCGCCTCGGCGTTCTTCTTGAGCAGCTCGTTGGTCATGTTGGTGACCGCGCGCTGCGCCTCCATGGCCTGGCGGGAATGCTGCATGCCCAGCGCCAGCACCATCTGGTTCTTCCACAGCGGGAGGGTGTTGACCAGGGTGGACTGGATGCGCTCGATGAGCAGGGAGTTGTTGTTCTGCAGCAGGCGGATCTGGGGCGCCATCTGGAGCGAAATCTGGCGGGTCAGCTTGAGGTCGTGCAGCTTCTTCTCGAAGCGGTCGGCGGCCTGTTCCAGGTCGCTGGCCTTCTGCGCGTCCATGGTGTCGCCGGACTTCTGCGCGGCGTCCTTCAGCCGGACGATGTCGTTCTCCCGCACCTCGCGGAGCTTTTTCTCGCCCGCGACGATGTACATGGTCAGTTCCCGGAAATACTCCAGGTTCATGTCGTAGAGGTGGTTGAACATGGAGACGTCCTTGAGCAACTGGACCTGGTGGCCCTCCAGGCTGCCGGCGATGCTGGACACGTTGCCGGCCACGTCGTCAAAGCGCGCCTGCACCTGGGCCAGGTGCCTGCGGGCGTTGAAGAACAGGGCGCGCAGGCCGCGGGGCTTCTCGGCGGAAACCTCGAAGGACTTCAGCTCGCCTACCAGGCGGCTCAGGTTGTCGCCCACGTCGCCCGCGTCGATGTTCTTGACCTCCGAGAGGATGGTGTCGGCGAAGGTGGAGACCTTTTTCTGCGCCTCCGCGCCATAGAGCATGACGTGCTGGGGGTTGGAGACGTCGATTTTGCGGGCGAACTCCTCCACCGCCTGCCGCTCCTCGGGGCTGAGCGAACTGTCCAGGTCCTGGGCCAGCTTGGCCTGCACGTCCGGCGCGACCGGCGCCTTTTTCTGCGCCTCCTCCAGCTGGTCAATGACCGCCTCGACCTTTTCCCGGTCGGCGGTGTCGCTGGTCAGGGTCAGCTGCGGCAAGGGCTTGCCGGCCGCCTCCTCGACGGAACGGATGGCCTGGGCCGCCGCCTGCGCGGTCGCCTGGAGTTCCTGCACCGTGTCCCTGGCCGCTTCCGTCGGCTGGACCGGCTCCGCGGGGTGGTTGTTCGTAGGTTCGCTCATGGGTCAATCCTCCTTCATTTGCCGGGCTTGCGCCGCGGCCTGGCCCGTTTCCGGGCGGAATTCGCTGGCCAGCAGGCTGTCCTGCCGCAGCATGGCCTCCAGGACGTCGATATCGGTGGTGATGTCCAGCATATCGTTCTGGTAGAGGGTTTCCAGTTGCTTGTGAAAGGCGCCCAGCACGACCTGCATGGCCTGCTCGATGCGGCCCTTGGTTTCCTGGGCGCTTTTGCCGTCCACCCCGCGCTCGTTGAGCTTGCGGTAGCCGGTCAGCATCTTCAGGGTGGTGGGCAGGTAATAATCCATGAACCTGCGGATTTGCGGCGCCTTGCCCGGCTGCTCGACGACGGTCTGGAAGATGCGATTGGAGACGCTCTCCAGTTCGACAATTTGCGCGGACAGCTTCGGGTCGGGAATCAGCTCGTCCTCCCGACGGATTTGCAGGAGCATCTCCCGCCCCCTCGCCACCAGCCGGTCCACCGCCTCGTTGCCGGTCTTGGGCAGTTCCTCCACGGTGGGCGCTGGCTTCGAGGTGTCCAGGCCGGAGAACATGATGTAGGCGACCCGGCCCAGGACCAGCGCGAGCGCGCCGGCGATGGCGTAATGGCCCCAGCGGTAGAACGGAAACAGCGCCGAATAAGCCGCCACGGTGCCGCCCGCGGCGAGAAAGGCGGCGAACAAGCCCTTTCCGGGCGAGGTGGACTGCTTGAGCTTTTTGGCCATTCGACCTCCGAATCGCGTGTGGAGCGACGGTGAAACGGGCACAGACTCCCGCACGGATTATATCATACCCCTTTTCGGGGTTCAAACGAAAGGAAGCGGGGAATTCCCGGGCGCCGCGCGCCCCGCCCGGTGTGGTATAATCCGGCTCGTGTGATATAAAAAGGAGAGAACGAATGGTCATCATCGGGCTGAGCACCAACCGCGACACGGCGCAGGGCGCGGATTGCATGCCGAGGGATTACGCCCTGTCCGTCCTGCGCGCCGGCGGGCTGCCCCTCATCCTCCCCATGATTCCGATGGAACAGCCCAACTACGGCGAAGTGATGGACCGCATCCTGGAAACGGTGGACGGGCTGGTTTTTACCGGCGGGCCGGACCTGGACCCGGAAACCTACGGGGAGGCGCGCCTCCCCGCCTGCGGGATTCCCGTGCCCGAGCGGGACAAGGCTGACCTGGAGCTGTTCCAAAGGGCGATCGCGTCCGGCAAGCCCTTCCTGGGCATCTGCAGGGGGCTGCAGGTGTGCAACGCCGCCCTGGGCGGAACCCTGTACCAGGACATCGCAAGCCAGGTGCCGGGCGCCCTGGAGCACCGCCAGGCGGGCAAGGGCGCCGCACACCCGGCCGACTTTAAAAAAGGCAGCCTGCTGTCCAAAGTGATGGGCGAAGGCCGGGCATGGGTCACATCCAGGCACCACCAGTCCATCGCGCGGCTGGCGCCCGGCCTGGTCCTGTCCGCGGAAAGCCCCGACGGCGTCGCGGAGGCGGTGGAGTTCGAAGACGGCCGGCCCGCGATTTGCGTCCAGTGGCATCCCGAAAACCTGACCGCGAACGACCCGCGGCACCTGGCGCTGTTCGAGTGGCTGGTGCGGGAAGCGGGGAAAAAAGGGTGAGAATCGCGCTGGTATCCGACCTGCACGGCAACATGACCGCCGTGGAAGCGCTGGAAAAAGACCTGTCCACGCACGCGGCGGACGAAATCTGGTGCCTGGGCGACCTGGTGGGCAAGGGCCCCAGCTCCGACAAGACCTTCGACTGGGCGATGCGCAACTGCAGCGTCGTGCTGGGCGGAAACTGGGACTACGGGGTCGGGCGGAAGGAATTCCACCGGGACTCCTTTTACCACCGCCAGCTGGGCCAGCGCCGCCTGGACGCGCTGTCCGCGCTGCCCAGGGAAAAACACGTCCGCCTGTCCGGGCGGAACATCCGGGTGATTCACGGGCGGCCGGTCATGGGCAGGCTGCTCAACATCCAGGACAGCCGGGACGCCCTGGCCGCGTTCCTGCAACCGGACTTTGACATGCTCATCTACGCCGACTGCCACCGCCAGGGCGCACGCACCCTGGGCGGGCAGATTATCAACGTCGGCTCCGTGGGCAACGCCCTGGGGCTGCCCATGGTGCAGTACGCCCTGCTGGACGGGACGCCGGGCGACGCGCCCGCGCCGCTCGTCACCAGCTTTGTCACCCTCCCCTACGACAACCAGGCCGCCGCCCAGGAGGCGCGGGCGCAGCCGGAACTGCCGGACGCCCCCGCCTATATCCAGGAGGTGCTGACCGGCGTGTATGCCGGCAGCATGCGGAAATCAGCCGGACAGACCACGCCCAATTAACAGGAGGTAAGCATGAGCCAGGTTCCAACCGCCCACAACGCCGCAGGCAAGCACGACTTCGCCCCCACCGTCCTGATGCCCGGGGACCCGCTGCGCGCGCAGTTCATCGCCCGGACCTTCCTGGAAAACGCACGGCTGGTCAACGACGTGCGCGGCATCCAGGGCTATACCGGCACCTACCGGGGAAAGCCGGTCAGCGTCATGGCCTCCGGCATGGGCATGCCCACGATGGGCATCTATTCCTACGAGCTGTTCAACTTTTACGGCGTGGAACGCATCCTGCGCGTGGGCAGCGCTGGGATGATCAGCCAGAAACTGCGGCTCAGGGACGTGGTCGCCGGAATGAGCGCCTATTCCAACTCCAACTACGGCGCCCAGTTCGGCTTTGCGGGCAACCTCGCGCCCTGCGCGGATTTCGGCCTGCTGACCGCCGCGTCCAAGGCGGCCGAACAGAGGGGCGTACCGATGAAGGTCGGGCCGATTTTCTCCTCCGACGTCTTTTACGACGAGTCGGTGCCCACGGCCGGGGAAACGCTGGAGAAACTGGGCGTGCTGGCGGTGGAGATGGAGGCCTACGCACTCTATCTCAACGCGGCGCGCGCCGGCAAGCAGGCACTGGCGCTGCTGACCATCTCCGACAACCCCAAGACCGGTGAGGCCCTTAGCAGCCAGGACCGCCAGACGACCTTCACCCAGATGATGGAAATCGCGCTGGAAATCGCCTGATGCGCATCCTGGTCAGCGCCTGCCTGTTGGGCCTCGACACGCGGTACGACGGGAAAAACGCCCGGAGCGAGGCTGTTTTGCGCCTGCTTGAGGGGCATGAGGCGGTGCCCGTCTGCCCGGAGCAGCTGGGCGGGCTGCCAACGCCGCGCCCGCCCTGCGAGTTGGCGGGGGGGCGGGTGCTGGACATTGACGGGCAGGACCGGACCGCGGCCTTCGAGCGCGGGGCTGCGCTGGCCCTGGAGACGTACAGGCTTTGCCGCTGCGACGCGGCCATCCTCAAGGCCAGGAGCCCCTCCTGCGGAAAGGGGCAGGTGTACGACGGCCGATTTTCCGGTACGACCGTCCCCGGTAACGGCGTGCTGGCCGAAAGGCTGCTGAAGGCGGGCATCGCCGTATATACCGAGAATGAACTGGAGCGGCTTTGAAGGAACGCGGAGAGCGCCCCGCTGACACCCCTTCAGGTACGGATGAATCGAATCCCCGCCAAAATACTGAATAAATACAATACTTCGTGCATTATTTTGCATCAACCGCCTTGACCGGAGCCGCGGCAGGGCGGATACTGTATCCATTCTGCTGAAGGAGGGTTTGCATGATGAAAAGGAAACTCCTGTGCCTGCTTCTTGCCGCGACGATGCTCGCCGTGCCGGTTCTGTCGCTGTCAGAGGAAAGCGACCTGCATTATGTCAAAGGCAAGGGCAAACTTGTCATCGGCTACACCGTCTATCAGCCGATGAACTATACGGACGCGGACGGTAACTTCACCGGATTCGATACGGAGCTGGCCATCGCGGTCGCCGAGAAGCTGGGCCTTGAGCCCGAGTTTGTGGAAATCAACTGGGAAACCAAGGAGGTCGAGCTGGCCGCCAAGACCATCGACTGCATCTGGAACGGCCTGACCATCACCGACGAGCGCAAGGCCAACATGGAAATCACCATGCCCTACGTGAAGAACGCGCAGGTGGTGGTGATGAAGGCCGGCGCGGCCTATGAGAACACCGCTTCCCTTGAAGGGAAGACCGTGGTTGCCGAGGCCGGCAGCGCGGGCGAATCCACGGTGAAGTCCGACGAAGGCCTGATGAAGGCGGAGTACATCGCCAAGGAAGTGCAGACCGCCTGCCTGATGGAGGTCTCCGCCGGCACGGCGGACGCCGCCGTGCTGGACCTGACCCTGGCAAACGCCATGGTCGGCGAGGGCACCGACTACGCGGGGCTTCAGATTGTGGACAAGCTGGCCGTCGAGGATTACGGCGTCGCCTTCCGCAAGGGCTCCGACCTGGCGGAAGAGGTCAACAAGATTTTCGCGGCGCTGAAGGAAGAGGGTCTGCTCGGCCAGCTGGCGGAGAAGTACGGGCTGGACCTCGCATTCTGAAAAAGCAGGCAAAACCGCAAACGGGGACAGAACGCTTCTGTCCCCGTATCGCTGTTGAAAGGACACAGGCCGTCTGATGAGCAACGCCCAGACCATCGTGAGCCGACTGGTGGACAGCTTTCAGCTCAACGTCCAGCTGTTCTTCCTGACGCTGCTGTTTTCGCTGCCGCTCGGGCTGGTGATCGCCCTGTGCGCGATGAGCCGGTTCAAGCCGCTGGCCATCGTCACCAAAACTTTCGTCTGGATGATTCGCGGCACGCCGCTGATGCTGCAGGTCATCATCATCTTTTTCGCGCCCGGCCTGCTGAACTTCGGAGCGCCCTGGGGCTCCGGCGCCAGCGCCCGCTTCACGGCCGCCACCATCGCCTTCATCATCAACTATGCCTGCTATTTCTCTGAAATCTTCAGGGGCGGCATCCAGGGCGTCCCCATCGGCCAGACCGAGGCCGGCCAGGTGCTGGGCATGACCCGGGCGCAGATTTTCTTCAAGGTGACGCTGCTGCAGGTCATCAAGCGAATCCTGCCGGCGATGTCCAACGAGGTCATCACCCTCATCAAGGACACCTCGCTGGCGCGCATCATTTCCATCAAGGAAATCATCATGATGGCGCAGGAATATACCGCACAGGGCCTCATCTGGCCGCTCTTCTCCACCGGGCTGTTCTTCCTGGTGTTCGTTGGGCTGCTCACCATTATCTTTGCCAGGCTGGAGAAACGGCTGGACTATTTCAGGGTGTAGGAGGAAGCCTTGGCCATACTGGAAGTGAATGACATCCACAAGCGCTTCGGAGCCGCCGAGGTTTTGAAGGGCATCTCCTTTTCGCTGGAAAAGGGCAGTTCCCTCGCCATCATCGGCTCCTCCGGCTCCGGCAAGACCACCCTGCTGCGCTGCCTGAACTTCCTGGAAAAGCCGGACAGGGGCCGCATCACCGTGCAGGACGAGGTGCTCTTCGACGCCGGCGACCCGGGCACCCAGGCGGAGCCGGAAATCAGGAAGAAGCGGCTGAACTTCGGGCTGGTGTTCCAGGCCTTCCACCTCTTCCCCCAGTACACGGTGCTCAAGAACATCACCCTGGCGAGGGAGCTGCTGGAAAAGGAAAGGCAGAAAACCCAGGGGACCTCCGCCCCGCAGAAGGAAATCGACGCGGACGCCGCCGCGCTGCTGGCCCAGATGGGCCTGGTCGGGAAGGAGAAAGCCTACCCGCACCAGCTGTCCGGCGGCCAGCAGCAGCGGGTCGCCATCGCGCGGGCACTGGCGCTCAAGCCGAAAATCCTTTGCTTCGACGAGCCGACCAGCGCGCTGGACCCCGAGCTGACCGGGGAGGTGCTGCAGGTGGTCCGCAGCCTGGCGAACAAGAAGACGACCATGGTGATCGTGACCCACGAGATGGCCTTCGCCCGGGACGTGGCCGACCACATCCTCTTCATGGACGAGGGGCTGATTGTGGAGGAAGGCCCGCCGGAGCAGGTTTTCGGCAACCCCAGGGAGGAGCGTACCCGGCAGTTCCTGGCCCGGTACTCCAGCGAGCCGTAGCCCGGAGGGCGGCCGCCCATGACCGGGGCATGGCATTCCGGTATTCTCAACGCAGGATTTTTGAATTTCCCCCACTTTTTGCTTGACAAGACCGGAGCGGTTTTATAAGATAACTTTTGCGTCAATAGGCTCAGTTAGCCCCGGGACTATTGCGGCTCCAGGCGGCGCCCGCGACCATCGGGCAAGGCCGACAGTTCGGATCCATCAAGGAGGAGAGTCTCTTGAATACCTACATGGCCAACGCGCAGACCGTCGAGCGCAAATGGTACGTCGTCGACGCGGACGGCATGGTGCTGGGGCGCCTAGCCAGCCAGGTCGCCAACGTCCTGCGGGGCAAACACAAGCCCACCTATACGCCGCACGTGGATACGGGCGACTTCGTCATCATCACCAACTGCGCCAAGGTGGCACTGACCGGCAAGAAGCTGGACCAGAAAATCTACTACCATCATTCGGGCTACGTGGGCGGCCTGCGGGAAACCAAGTACCGCGAGCTGATGGCCAAGAAGCCCGATTTCGCGGTCAAGCACGCGGTGAAGGGCATGCTGCCCAAGGGCCCCCTGGGCCGGCAGATGCTCAAGAAACTGTACGTGTACAGCGGAAGCGAGCATGAGCAGCAGGCGCAGCAGCCCGAGGCGCTGCCGCTGGAACGGTAAGGGGGAAGAATCACCATGGCACAAGCAGATATCAACGCAGTCGGCCGCCGCAAGGAGGCCATCGCGCGGGTTCGCCTGGTTCCCGGCAAGGGCGACATCATCATCAACAAGCGTGAGCTGGACGACTACTTCGGTCTGGAAACGCTGAAGATGTCCGTGCGCCAGCCGCTGGTGCTGGTCAAGGCCTCCGGGTTCGACGTCCTGGTCAACGTGAAGGGCGGCGGGCTGACCGGGCAGGCGGGCGCCATCCGCCACGGCATCAGCCGCGCGCTGGCCAAGGCCAACCCCGAGCTGCGGGGCGAGCTGAAGAAGGCCGGGTTCCTCACCCGCGACCCCCGGATGAAGGAGCGCAAGAAGTACGGGCTGAA
>JAAZAQ010000198.1 GCA_012514225.1 Clostridiales bacterium
CTTCGACCCGCCCGCGGGTGAAGCGTTCCGCCAGGCGCTTTCGCAGCGGGATTTCCAGGGAGGAAAGGGCTTTGGGAAGCCGGACGGAGAGGTCCAGGTAGCGGTGGTTGACGGTCTTGACCTCCGCCGTGATGCCGAGGCCTTCCTTGCTGGACTGCCCCCGCCCGAAACCGGTCATGCTGCGCATCCGCCGCCCTCCTTCCGCATTAAATGATTATAACACGCTTTCCGGGCGCTGAAAAGCAAAGCCGGCGTTCGCCCCCGGGGGCGCGGTGCCGGCGGGACGCACAAGAACAGGGCAGTTAGACGAATTTCCGGTTGACGCGCCCGCCCGGCAGGGATATACTGACGAAGCCGGATGACGGGGAACCATCCGCCGGCTACCGCCCGAAGAGAGAGCGCGACATGGCTGCAAGCGCGCTCGGGACCGGGAACCGGAACGGCACCACCCCCCGACGGCAGCGCGCGGCGCGCGATACAGCGCTTAAGAGCGGTTCCGGCCATCAGCCGGGGCAACGCGGGTGGAACCACGGAGCGACACATCCGTCCCGAAGAGGAGGGGTGTTTTCTTTTATTCAACAAGCGGGAGGGAACACATGGAAATCGCCGTCAAGGGAAGCAGCAAGGCGTTTGACAAGGGCGTCAGCGCGCTGGACGTTTTGAAGGAACTGGACCCGGACGCGCGCAAGAGCGCCATCGCCGCCAGGCTCAACGGCGCGCTGGTCGAGCTGATGGCGCCGATTGACCAGGGGGGCGAACTGGTCCCCGTCGGGTTTGAGGACGAGGAGGCGCGGCACCTGCTGCGGCATACCGCCAGCCACGTGATGGCCAGCGCGGTCAAGAACCTCTTCCCCAAGGCCAAGCTGGCCATCGGGCCGTCGATTGAGAACGGGTTCTACTACGACTTCGACATGGACGAGCCGTTCACGCCGGAGGACCTGTCCCGGATTGAGAAGGAAATGGCGCGCATCATCAAGAAGAACGACCGGGAGGAGCGCTTCACCCTGCCCCGCGGGGAGGCCATCGCGCTGATGGAGCAGCGGGGCGAGCCCTACAAGGTGGAGCTCATCAACGACCTGCCGGAGGACGAGGAACTATCCTTTTACCGGCAGGGCGACTTCGTGGACCTGTGCGCCGGCCCCCACCTGCCCTCCACCGGCAAGGTGAAGGCCTTCAAACTGACCAGCCTGGCGGGCGCCTACTGGCGCGGGAGCGAAAAAAACAAGATGCTCCAGCGCATCTACGGCACAGCGTTCTCCAACAAGGAAGAACTGGACGCCTACCTGTTCCAGATCGAGGAGGCGAAGAAACGCGACCACCGCAAACTGGGGCGGGAGCTGGATTTGTTCGATTTCCTGGACGAAGGGCCCGGGTTCGCCTTCTTCTACCCCAAGGGCATGGTGCTGCGGAACCTCCTGGAGGACTACTGGCGCCAGGTGCATCGGGAGCACGGGTACGAGGAAATCAAGACGCCCATCATGCTCTCCCGCGAACTGTGGGAGCGCTCCGGCCACTGGGACCACTACCGGGACAACATGTACACCACCAAGATTGACGAGATGGATTACGCCATCAAGCCGATGAACTGCCCGGGCGGCATCCTGACCTACAAGCGCAAACTGTGGAGTTACCGCGAGCTGCCCACCCGGATGGGCGAGCTGGGCCTGGTGCACCGGCACGAGAAAAGCGGCACCCTGCACGGGATGATGCGCGTGCGCTGTTTCACCCAGGACGACGCCCACCTGTACATGACGCCCGAGCAGGTCAAGGAGGAAATCATCGGCGTGTACCGCCTGGAGGCGCTGATGTACAAGACCTTCGGGTTCGACTACAAGGTGGAGTTGTCCACGATGCCGGAGAACCACATCGGCACCGAGGAAATGTGGGAAATCGCGACGAAGGGGCTGCAGGACGCGCTGGACGAAATCGGCGCGCCCTACCGGATCAACGAGGGGGACGGCGCCTTCTACGGCCCCAAGATTGACTTCCACCTGCGCGACAGCCTGGGGCGCACCTGGCAGTGCGGCACCATCCAGCTGGACATGAACCTGCCGGAGCGCTTCGACCTGACCTATACCGGGGCGGACGGGGAAAAGCACCGGCCGGTCATGATTCACCGCACCATCCTTGGCTCCATCGAGCGGTTCATGGGCATCCTGACGGAGCATTTCGGCGGCGCCTTCCCGCTTTGGCTGGCGCCCGTGCAGGCGCGCATCCTGACCATCACCGACCGCGCGGACGGCGCGGCCAAAGCCCTGCAGCAGGCGATGGAGAAGGCGGGGCTGCGGGTGGAAAGCGACCTGAGGAACGAGAAAATCGGCTTCAAGGTGCGCGAGGCGCAGATGATGAAAATCCCCTACATGCTCGTCATCGGCGACCGGGAAGCGGAGGAGGGCACGGTGTCCGTCCGCACGCGCAA
>JAAZAQ010000022.1 GCA_012514225.1 Clostridiales bacterium
CCCAGGCGCCCCTTGGTCTGCCCCTCGAACTGGGGGTTGGGGACGCGGACCGTCAGCACGGCGGTCATGCCCTCGCGGTAGTCCTCGCCCGCCAGGTTGTTGTCCTTCTCCTTCAGGGCGCCGATTTTGCGGGCGTAGTCGTTGAACGCCCGGGTCAGCGCGGCGCGGAACCCCACCTCGTGGCTGCCGCCCTCGGCTGTGGGGATGTTGTTGACATAGGAAAAGAGGGACTCCGTATAGGAGTCGGTGAACTGGATGGCGGCAGACATCCAGACGCCCTCCCGGGCGGCTTCCAGGGTGATGACACCCTCGTGCAGGGCGTTCTTGTCCGTGTTGAGGAAGCCCACGTAGTCGGCGATGCCGCCTTCGTACTGGAAGACGCGGGGCTGGTCGGCCGGGGCGGGCTGCCGCTCGTCGGTGAAGCGCACCAGCAGGCCCCGGTTCAGGTAGGCCAATTCGCGCAGCCGCCGCGCGACCAGTTCGCCGTTGAACTGCGTCTCCTCAAAGATGGCCTCGTCGGGCAGGAAGCGCACCAGCGTGCCCCGCTTGCGGGTGTTGCCGACGCGCTCCAGCGCGCTGACGGGATGGCCGGGCTTGATTTTCTTCGTCTTGGGGTCCTGGACGGTCTCAAAGCGGATGCGCCAGTGGGTCCAGTCCCGGAAGCTTTCCACCGTCATCCACCGGCTCAGCGCGTTGACCACGGAGGCGCCCACCCCGTGCAGGCCGCCGGAGTAGTTGTAGTTCTGGTGGTCGAACTTGCCGCCGGCGTGCAACTTGGTGAAGATGACCTCGATGCCCGGGATTTTAAGCGTCGGGTGCGGGTCCACCGGCAGCCCGCGGCCATTGTCCCAGACGCTGGCGGAGCCGTCCTGGTGAAGCGTGACCGCGATTTCGGTCGCGAAGTCGTTGGCCGCCTCGTCGATGGCGTTGTCCACGATTTCCCACAGCAGGTGGTGAAGCCCGCGGGAGCCCGTGGTGCCGATGTACATGCCCGGCCGCAGCCGGACGGCATCCAGCTCTTCCAGGACCTGGATATTTTCGGAGGTATAGCGCTGCGTCATCCGGTCTCCTTGCACAACGCGAGCCGGCGTAATGGCCGGCCGCGATTCATTTTCCGCATAAAGTATAGCATACGCGGCCCCCGGCGACAAGAAAACGCGCGGTGCCCTGGCGGTTTACAAGCGGGCGGAAACATGGTACAGTACGCTTTGCGGTTTAATCCGGCGGCTCGGGTCTGCGCAACTCCGGCGCGATGCTGGGCCGGCGGGGATACGGCGGCAACCGCCCGCACAATATAAGGAGGAAACCATGGACAAGGAAAAGAAATCCCAGATCATGACCCAGTACGCCCGCCACGAGGGCGACACCGGCTCCCCGGAGGTGCAGATCGCCCTGCTGACCGAGCGCATCAACCACCTCAACGAGCACCTGAAGGAAAACAAGAAGGACCACCACAGCCGGCGCGGCCTGCTGCTGATGGTCGGACAGCGCAGGGGGCTGCTGGACTACCTGATGAAGACGAACATCGAGCGCTACCGCAGCCTGCTGGTCGAACTGGAACTGAGGAAGTAAGGAAATCAGACAGCCGGGACTCGACAGGGGTTTCGGCTTTTTTGGTGGGACGCGCGGCGGGAAGCCCGCGCGGAAGAAGAAGGAGAGAAAGACAGACATGGAACCAAGAACGTACTCAATGGATTTCGCCGGGCGCAAACTGAGCTTTGAATTCGGCCGCTACGCCGAGCAGGCATCCGGCAGCGTGCTGGTGCGCTACGGGGACACCGCGCTGCTGGTCAGCGCCACGGTGTCGGACCGCGCGCGCGACGGCGTGGATTTTTTCCCGCTGAGCGTGGACTATGAGGAGAAGCACTACTCGGTGGGCAAAATTCCCGGCGGCTTCATCAAGCGCGAGGGGCGCCCCACGGAAAAGGCCATCCTAACCTGCCGGCTCATCGACCGGCCGCTGCGGCCCCTGTTTGACAAGGGCATGCGGAACGACGTGCAGGTGGTCGCCACCTCCCTGTCGGTGGACACGAACAACCCGCCGGAAATCCCGGCGATGATCGGCTCCTCCATCGCGCTGGCCGTCAGCGAAATCCCCTGGGCGGGCCCGACGGGCTCTGTGCTGGTGGGCCGAGTCAACAAGGAGCTGGTGCTCAACCCCGACGAAGCCCAGCGGGAGCAGAGCGACCTGCACCTGGTGGTGTCCGGCACCAAGGACGCCATCATGATGGTCGAGGCGGGCGCGCACGAGCTGTCCGAGGACGCGATGCTGGACGCAATCATGTTCGCGCACGAGGCCATCAAGGAGCTGGTCGCCTTCCAGGAGGGCATCATCCGGGAAATCGGCAAGCCCAAGAAGGAGTTCCCGCTGGTCACGACCGGGGAGGACGTGCGCGACGCCGTGCGCGGCTACGCGATGGACAAGGTGCGCTACATCTTCGACACCCACGACCGGCAGGAGCGCCAGGGCCGGGAGGAGGAAGTCAAGGCCGACGTGAAAGCCCGCTTCGCGGAGGAATTCGCGGGGCGCGAGGGCGAAATCGGCGACGCGCTGTACGACCTGAACAAGGAAGTCATGCGCCGCAAAATCCTGGACAAGGGCGTGCGCCCGGACGGCCGGGGGGAAGAGGACGTGCGCAGCATCTGGTGCGAAGTGGGCCTCCTGCCCCGCACCCACGGCAGCGCCGTGTTTACCCGCGGGCAGACCCAGGCGCTGACCGTCACCACCCTGGGCTCCCTCCGGGAAGCGCAGATGCTCGACGGCTTGTCCAACGAGGACACCAAGCGCTACATCCACCACTACAACATGCCGCCCTACGCCACCGGCGAGGCCGGGCGCATGCGCTCGCCCGGGCGGCGCGAAATCGGGCACGGCGCGCTGGCGGAGCGCGCACTGGAGCCGGTCATCCCCAACGAGACCGAGTTTCCCTATGCCCTGCGGCTGGTCAGTGAAATCCTGTCCAGCAACGGCTCCTCCTCCATGGCGTCGGTCTGCGGCAGCACCCTGTCGCTGATGGACGCGGGCGTCGCCATCAAGGCGCCGGTCGCCGGCGTCGCGATGGGGCTCATCAAGGACGAGGGCAGCGACAAGGTGTCCGTGCTCACCGACATCCAGGGCCTGGAAGACTTCCTGGGCGACATGGACTTCAAGGTCGCCGGCACCATGAACGGCATCACCGCCATCCAGATGGACATCAAAATCAAGGGCATCGACAAGCCCATCCTCAAGCGCGCGCTGGAGCAGGCGCTCCGAGGCCGGCTGCATATCCTGAAAATCATGCTGGACACGCTGCCGGAGCCGCGCAAGCAACTGAGCAAGTACGCGCCCAAGATCATCACCTTCTTCATCAACCCCGACAAGATCCGGGAAGTCATCGGCCCCGGCGGCAAGATGATCAACAAGATCATCGCGGACACGGGCGTCAAGATCGACATCGAGGACGACGGCCGCGTCGCCATCGCCACGCCGGACGAGGAGGCGGCCTCCAAGGCGCGCCGCATCATCGAGGGTATCGCCAAGGACGTCGAGGTGGGGGAGGTGTACGAGGGCAAGGTGGTCCGCATCCTGAGCACCATGGGCGCCTTCATCGAGTTGCTGCCGGGCAAGGACGGACTGCTGCACATCTCCAAAATGGCCAACGAGCGGGTGGAGAAGGTGGAGGACGTGCTGTCCATCGGGGACATGGTCGAGGTCAAGGTGTCCGAGATCGACTCTCAGGGCCGCGTCAACCTGATCCGCAACGACATGGAATACAAGCCCCGCACCTTCAACCGCCCCGGGCCGGGCGAAGGCGGCGGACGGCCCCCGCGGCGCGACGGGCGCCCGCCCCACAGGCAGCAGGGCTGAGCGCGCGTCCCAAAAATCACCCCAAAACACAAACTCGGCTTGTCCGCAACGTACGGCAAGCCTTGTTTGATAAAGGAGCGGCATGATACAGACCCTGGTTCTGGACAACGGGCTGCGGCTGGTGGCGGAAAGGCTGCCCTACCTGCGCTCCGCCTCCGCCGGCTTGTTCCTCAAGGCGGGCTCCATGCTGGAAACGCCCGGGGAGAACGGGCTGTCCCATTTCATCGAGCACATGGCCTTCAAGGGAACCCAAGGGAAGAACGCGCGGCAGATCGCGGAGGAAATCGACCTGCTGGGCGGCAACGTCAACGCCGGGACCAGCAAGGTGGCCACCAGCTATTACGCGCGCACCACGGACAAGGACCTGCGGCGCTCGCTGCAGCTGCTCGCGGACCTGACCGCGCGGCCGGCGGTCAAGGCGGAGGACTTCGAGAAGGAGCGGCAGGTCGTCCTGGAGGAAATCGCGATGGAGGCGGACACGCCGGAGGACCTGGTGTTCAACCTCAGCCATCGGGCGGTATTCGGGGAACAGAGCCTGTCGCGCACCATCCTGGGCGGCAGGGACGCCATATCCGGCTATACGGTCCAGGAACTGACCCGCTTTATGACCCGGTTTTACCAGCCAGCCAACGCGGTGCTGTCCGTCACGGGGCGGTTTGAGTTCGAGCGCCTGGCCGATTGGGCGCGGGAGGCCTTCTCCGGCTGGGAGGGCGGGCAGACCGCCGAATACCCGCCAAACGCGCCGCTTGAAGGCGTCAGGACCCTGGTGATGGACAAGGACACGGAGCAGGCGCACCTGTGCGTGAGTTACCCGGGGGTGCACAGCCTCCACCCGGACCGCCACGCGCTGGCCATCCTGTCCACTGCGCTGGGCGGCGGGGTATCCTCCCGGCTGTTCCAGCGGGTGCGGGAAGAGCGCGGGCTGGTCTACAACATCTATTCCATGCCGGCTTTCTACCCGGCGTGCGGGGAGTTCATCATCTATGCCGCCTGCGCGCCGGGCAAGCTGGTCCAGGTGCTGGACCTGGTCCGCCAGGAGACAGACGACCTGGCCCGCCACGGGCTGCAGGAAAAGGAGTTCGAACAAGCCAGGGCGCAGATGGAAACCGGGTTTGTGTTGGGCATGGAAAGCGCCTACCAGCGCATGTCCAGCCTGGGCATGAACCTGCTGATGCACGAAAAAATCGTGACGCCGCGGGAGACGCTGCGGAAAATGCGGGCTGTCAGCCGCGCGGACGCCGGCCGGGTCGCGCGGGATATCCTGGGCGGGGACGCCAAGTACGCCTTCGTTGGCAGGCAGGTCGCCAAGCATCTGAAAAAGAAGGGAATCGCAATCGATGGACAGGCTTGAGGAGATGCTGGACATCCAGCGGTCGCTCAACGAGCGGATCAAGGAGAAGCGCGGGCTGCAGGGCATCGACAG
>JAAZAQ010000199.1 GCA_012514225.1 Clostridiales bacterium
GGCGCTTCAGGACGATCAGCTGCAGGGATTCGTCCGGCTGCCCGATGCTTTCCCGGATGTCCGGGTTGCCGACCCCCGGGTTGGTGCGCACGCTGCCGTCCTTCATGAAGAAACGGCGGATGAAGGAGATGCGGTCGACCCGGCCGGCGGCGGTCTCGACCTGCGCGTCCGCGAGGTCCGCCAGGGCCAGCTGGGCGCCGGTGACCAGGTAATCCGGCAGCGCCCGCTCCCAGTTTGAGGCGTACACCTCCCCCATGCCGACCTCCGGCCCGGTGTGCGTGTGGGTGCAGGAGATGAACACCGCCTCCGCGGGAACGCCCGCCCCGGCCGCGACGGCCCTCCGGTATTCGTCCATCCGGGGCAGGGAAATCATCAGCAGGTCCGCGACAATCAGGATGGCCGTGCGCTCCCCGTCCGTCACGGCGACGGTGTTGAGCTCCAGGTCGTCCAGCGCGCCGGTCGCCAGGCGCTCGAAGAAGTAGCCGCTCAAGGGGGTTCCGTTGGGGGGCGTGATGACCGTGCGGTTGAAACCGGCTTTGAAAGTGCCCATACAGCCTCCTGCATGCATATTCCCCGCCCGCTCCCGCACGTTGTTCCCGTCCATCGACGCGACGAAACTTCGTGGAATCCAAAACGCCGCAAAGCCCGTCTCTGCGCAGGGGCGCTGGGGTTATCTGACCGGCATCACACTACCACGCGGTTTCACCGGCTGTCAACAAAGCAAGGCCGCGACGGAGCTTTGCCCGGGGAAGGCCACGCCTTGACAGGCGAAGCCCGCAAACGTAGGATGACAGGGGCAATCGGATATGAATCACGGGGCAATCCCTGCGGGCCAGGCCAGCCGGCACATGCGGCCCGCTGGAATCCCCACGGAACTGGAGGAGAAACGGCATGATTTACTGCGGCAGGTCAGAGTTGTCCCGCTATCTGGGCATTTCGGCGGAACTGGACGCGGCGCTGCGCTTCGCCATGGGACTGGACGAAGGGAAACTGGTGCCCGGGCGCAACGAGGTGCCCGGAAGCGAAGGGGTCTACGCCAATTGTTTCACATACACGACGCTGCCTGCGGACGGCTTGTTGTTCGAGTCCCATCTCCGAAACGCGGACCTTCACCTCGCGCTGTCCGGCGAGGAGATGATCCAGCTGGCGCGCCAGGAAAACCTGAAGGAGGTAGAAGCGCGGCGGGAAGAGGACTACATCGGCTTGAGCGGCCCGCACGAAGCCCTGGTGCGCCTGGGTCCCGCGGACGCGCTGCTGGTGTTCCCCGGGGAGGCGCACAAGGTCAAGTGCGTCTGGGAAGCGCCCGGCGAGGTCCGGAAACTGGTCGTCAAAATCCCGGCCGGGGCGGCGCCGCCCGTGAGCGGCACATAAAACGCCACCAAAATTCACGGCGAAGGCTTGCGCCGCGTCCGAGAGTGTGATATCTTGTTTGGGCTGCCGTTTTGGGGCGCCGCTGGCACCCGCGCGGGGCTGTGAACAAAGGAGAACGAAAAAATGGGCAAGTTTTGTGAAGTCTGCGAAAAAGGCGCGATGAGCGGCCACAAGGTCAGCCATTCCAACCGCAAGAGCAACCGGACCTGGGCGCCCAACGTCCAGAACATCCGCGTGCTCAAGGATGGCTCGCCGCGGCGCCTGAACGTGTGCACCCGCTGCCTGAGGAGCGGCAAGGTGCTGCGCGCCATGCCCAGGACGCATACGGACGCCCAGGCCTGAGGGCTCCCGCCGCGGGAGTTCCGCGGCCTGCCCGCGCAAAAGCCGCCCGGAAGACGAGCCGGGCGGCTTTTGGATTTGGGGCGCGCGTTGCCAGCGGGCGGACGCGAACGTATAATGTGACCATCAAGACGGAGGCGGAAACGACATGAAACTGGGCATCATCGGCCTGCCCAACGTGGGCAAGAGCACGCTGTTCAACGCGATTACAAGCGCGGGGGCGCAGGCGGCCAATTACCCCTTCTGCACCATTGAGCCCAACACCGGCGTGGTGGCGGTGCCCGATGAACGGGTGGGCAAGCTGGCGCAGATGTACCACCCTAAAAAAACCACCTACGCCTCCGTGGAGTTCGTGGATATCGCCGGCCTGGTGCGCGGCGCCAGCCACGGGGAGGGGCTGGGCAACCGCTTCCTCTCCCACATCCGGGAGGTGGACGCCCTGGTGCACGTGGTGCGCTGCTTCGAGGACAGCAACGTGGTGCACGTGGACGGCGCGGTGGACCCCTTGAGGGACATGGAGACCGTCGCGGTGGAACTGATTCTGGCGGACCTAGAAACAGTGCAGAAGCGCGGCGAGAAGGCGCGCAAGATGTTCAAGACTGGGGAAAAGAAGTACGAGCAGGAGGCGGCCGCCGCGGACCGGATGGCCGAATGGCTCGGCGCCGGCCGGCCGGCCCGGCTCTGCCCGCTGCCCGCGGAGGAGCGCGCGATGGCGGAAGGCTGGTTTCTGCTGACGGACAAGCCGGTCATCTACGCCGCCAACGTGGCGGAGGAGGACGCGGGGAAGCGGCCGGAGCAGCTGCCCCTGGTTTTAAAGGTGGCGGAGCAGGCCCGGGCGGAAGGCGCGGAGGTCATCCTCGTCAGCGCCCGGATTGAGGAGGAAATCGCCGGCCTGGCACCGGAGGAAAAGCAGCCCTTCCTGGCGGAACTGGGGCTTGCGGAAAGCGGTCTGGACCGGCTGGTGCACGCGGGGTACCGGCTGCTGGGGCTGATTTCCTTCCTGACGGTCGGCGAGGACGAGTGCCGCGCCTGGACCATCAAGGCGGGAACCAAGGCCCCGCAGGCGGCCGGGAAAATCCACACGGACTTCGAGCGCGGGTTCATCCGCGCCGAAATCGTCCCCTTCGAGACGCTCGAGCGCCTGGGCAGCATGGCGCATTGCCGGGAGAAGGGGCTGGTGCGCAGCGAGGGAAAGGAGTACGTGATGCAGGACGGCGACGTGACGCTGTTCCGCTTCAACGTGTAAGATGGGCAGACTGGCATTTTTCCTCAAAAGGCTGGCGGGCATGGACTTCAGGCGGTTCAGGGCCACCTTTTCCGAAATCCGCGAAACGACCGGGAAGAGCGCGCCGGGGCTGGCGCTGGATTTGCTGGTTTGCGGGCTTGCCTACAACGCCGGCTACATGGATTACAAAATCGCACGGATGGACCGCCTGAACGCCGCCCAGCGGCGAACGGTCATCACCCGCGGCATCAGCAACGGCATCGTCCGGCGCATGAACGACAAGGCCTACTGGCATCATTTCGACGACAAATGCGCGTTCAACGCGCTGTTTTCCCGCTGGGTGCGCCGCGAATGGCTCCGCGCGGACGGGCGGCTGACGGAAACGGAGCTTGCGGCGTTCACCGCGGGAAAGGGTCCCCTGTTCGTCAAGCCGCTGTCCGGCTCCAGCGGGGTGGGCGTGGAGCGGTTCGAGCCGGAAGACTTCCGGGACGCCGCGCAGTTCCACAGGCGCCTGCGTGAAAAGGGCGACTGCGTGGTGGAGGAGACGGTGGTGCAGCACGAAGCGCTGGCCCGGCTGTACCCGGGCAGCGTGAACACCGTGCGCATCGCCACGCTGCTGGGCGAGAAGGCCGAGGGCATCGTCTACGCCTTCCTGCGCATCGGCAACGGGCGGGTCATGGACAACGTGGACGCGGGCGGCATGGCCGCGCGGGTAGAATTGGAGAGCGGGATCATCTCGACCGTGGCCGCGGACAAGAAGGGGCACGAGTTCGCCCGCCACCCGCTGACAGACGCGCCCATCACCGGTTTTCAACTGCCCTATTTCGAGGAGGCCAAGGCGATGTGCCTGGAGGCGATGCGCGTGGTGCCCCAGGTGCGCTTCGTCGCCTGGGACGTGGCCATCACCCCGGAGGGGCCCTGCCTGATCGAGGGCAACTCCTTCCCCAGCCACGCCGTGCCGCAGTTTGCCGCGCACTACCCCGACGGCATCGGCATCCTGCCGGAATTCGAGCGATTCACCCACCTCAAGGCCCGTTAGGCGCCCTTTCCAGCGTCTGCACGAAACCGCCGCCCGGACGCGTTGTATGCCTGGACGACACTGACGCCAAAAGGAGTGGAACAAGATGGATTTGGTCAAGACGCTGCTGGTCTACATGACCGTTTTGCTGACTTCCTCCACCGCGCTGAGCCCCGCGCTCACGCCCATGCCGGCCCTGACCGCCACCCCGGCCGTCGTCACCGCCGCGCCCGTCGTCACCCCCGTCCCCGCCACCCTGGCGCCCCCCAGCGCCACGCCCCGCCCGACCACACTGTATGTGGGCGACCGGGGCGAGAACGTGCGCGTCATGCAGACACGGCTGAAGGAGCTGGGCTACCTTACCGGCACCGTGGACGGGATTTTCGGCCGTGAGACGCTGCGAGCGGTGGAGCGCTTCCAGTCCTACAACAACCTGTCGGTCGACGGCATCGCCGGCGCCAAGACGCTCAACAAGCTGTACTACGACCCCAACGTCGTCTACGGGCCGGTGGACGTCACGCCGCCGCCCACCATCCGCCCGTCGGTCACCGCCAACATCCCGGTGTACTACCTGTCCACGGACGGCGTGCGGCTGTACACCGACGTGGTCCTTTTGTCCGAGGGGCGCACCACCCTGCGCGCCAACAACGACCGGGTGCCGCGGGACTATGCGCCCGCCAGCACCTCCCAGGTGACGGTCACCGTCAATGCCCAGGGCGAGGCGACGCCCGCCTCCGTCACCTTCACCTACCAGCGCCAGCAGACGCCGCCGGCGACCGCCCAGGTCACCGTCAGCTATGTGGACCAAGGCAACACCCTGCTCAACCGGGAAACCCTGACCCTCCCCCAGGGCACGACCCCGGTGTACGCCAACGACCGGATGGTGCCCCCGGGCTACGCGCTGGCCGGCTCGCGCATCGTCAACGTGACGGTTTCAGCGGGCGGCACCGCCAACCCATCCGGCATCAGCTTTGTTTACGCCGAGGTGAACGTCACCGCGGCGGTGCCGGTCAATTACCTGGACGCCCAGGGCGGCACGCTGTACCAGGACCAGCTTGTCCTGCCCGCCGGCAGCCACACCGTCATCGCCAACATGGGCTATGTGCCGGAAGGCTACACCCTGCAGGGCACCGGGAGGGTTTCCGTGACCGTCAGCCAGAACGGCGCCGCGACGCCCGCCTCCGTCACCTTCGTCTTCCAGGCGCCGCCCGTTCAGGCCTACGTGCCGGTGTATTATCAGGATACGGATGGGCGGACGCTGTTTGAGGAGACCGTGCCGCTCAGCCAGGGGGTGAACATCGTGACCGCCAACACCTCCCTCGCGCCCGCGGGCTATGTCCTTGAGGGCGAAGCGAGCGTCAGCGTCATGGTGGACGCCGCCGGGACCGCGCGGCCTTCGTCCGTCACCTTCTTCTTCCAGGCGCCCGCTGTGCCGACCAAAGCACCGGTGACCCTAGCCCCCGTCACCCCGCCGCCCAAGGTCACCCCCGAGCCGGTGACCGAGGCGCCGGTGACCCAGACCCCCATCACCCCGCCGCCCAAGGTCACGCCTGAACCCGCGCCGGTGACCCAGGCGCCGGTCACCGGGGCGCCCGTCACCCCGCCGCCCAAGGTCACGCCTGAGCCCGCGCCGGAAACACCGCCGGCGCAGGACGCGCCCGCCCTGCCCGAATACCAGATCATCCGTTTCACGGACGGGACCTACCCGGTATACACCGGGCCGGGCGAACAGTACCACATGGCCGAGGGCGCGCAGGTGGCGGGCGGCACGGATTGCCGGCTGTACGGAAGCCAGAGCGGTTTCCTGCTCATCGGCTACGGCACCGCGGACGGCGGCTACCGCATCGGCTACATCACCGCGAAAGCCCTGCCCGCGGGCGTGTCCGCCCCCGCGCTGGCATTTGCCGCCGTCCCCCGCACCCTGGCAGCGGCCGCACCCCTGACGGACGACCCGATCATCAACGCCCTGCCCCTGGGCGAGCTGCCCGCGGGCGCGACGGTCACGGTGCTGGCCACCCTGAACGAGAACGGCCAGTGGGCTTACGTCGAAGCGGCGGACTTCACGGGCAAGCCCGCGCGCGGCTTCGTCCCCCTGGGCAGCCTGCAGTAAGGCAAAGAAACAAGGAAGGCCGGAACAACCGGGCGCGGCTTGCCGCGCCCGGCCTTCATTGGGCACGCCGCATGGAAGGCCGGCAGCGGGACGAGGGCTTTCATCCCCATATCCCCCCGTTCGATACCATCGGCCTGACTATCAACAGGCGTTCCCCGGGCCTTGCCTCCGCCCTGCCCAGCGCAATTCTCATCATTCTTTAACCCTTCCCGGGCTGTTCCTCTAATCCCGGACGGTTATCCTCCAGGCGTACCGAACGACAGGACAGGAGGCCAGGACATGGATCAGATGGAAATGGTGGAGAAACTGCGCCAGAAGGCGAACGTGAGCTATGAGGAGGCGCGGGACGCGCTGGAGAAGAACGAGTGGGACCTGCTCGACGCGCTGGTATACCTGGAAGGCCAGGGCAAAATCCGGCAGGAAGCGCAGGGAAACAGCTACACGACGAAGGAAGAGCCCCGGCCCAAGCCCCCGCAGGAGCAGGATTACCGCGGCGCCTTCACCCGCTTCTTCAGCTATGTGGCGGAGCTCATCAACAAGGCCAACCAGATTTTCATGGACGCGCGGCGGAATGGCAAGGTCGTCCTCTCCGTCCCGCTGACGGTGCTGCTGCTGCTGCTGGCGTTCATGTTCTGGTGGGTGGTGCCCATCATGGCGGTATCCCTCTTCTTCGGGGTGCGCTACAGCTTCAGGGGCAGCCAGGCGGCGGACACCCTCAACAAGGCGATGGACAAGGCGGCGCACGCCGTGGACAGCCTCAAGCCCGAGGGGAAGAAGGACGGGGACGGGCAAGCCCAGGCGTAACCCGATGGCCGGCACAGGGGGCGCGCCCCTTGTGCCCTTTTTTCACCCGTGGCACAATGTGAGCAACCAGGAGAGGAGGGTGCGGGCTTGCAGAAAATCCTGCTTGTGGAGGACGAGGCCAGCATCGCGCGCTTCGTGGAGCTGGAATTGGGCCACGAGGGCTACGAGGTCGTGAAGGCGGAGGACGGCCGGGAAGGCCTGCGGCTGGCCGGCGAGGGCGGGTTCGACCTGGTGCTGCTGGACGTGATGCTGCCGGGCATCAACGGCCTGGAGGTGCTGCGCCGGCTGCGCAAGGACAGCGACGTGCCCGTCATCCTGCTCACCGCACGGGACGCGGTGATGGACAAGGTGTCCGGCCTGGACATGGGCGCGGACGACTACGTGACCAAGCCTTTCTCCATCGAGGAGCTGCTGGCGCGCATCCGCGCCCTGCTGCGCAAGCAGGGCCGGCAGGGTTCCGCCCCGATGGCTCTGGGCCCGCTGGAGATGGACGTCGCCCGGCACACGGTCACGGCGGAAGGGCAGCCGGTGGAGCTGACCGGCCGCGAGTTTTCCCTGCTGCAGGCGCTGATGGAGAACCCGGGCATCGTGCTGAGCCGCGAGACGCTGATGGACCGGGTCTGGGGCTATGATTTCGTCGGGGAAACCAACCTGGTGGACGTGTACATCCGCTACCTGCGCGCCAAGATCGGGGAGAAGACCGACAGGCGGCTCATCCAGACCGTGCGGGGCGTGGGCTACGTGCTGCGGGAGGAAGACACCCCGTGACCCAGGGCAAGCGCGTGCATTCCATCGTCAGCCGCATCAGCCGCGGTTTCCTGATGCGGCTGGTGGTCTCCCTGCTGGCGGTCAACCTGCTGCTGTTCGTCAACGCCGTGCTCTGGTCGGCCTACAGCGCGGAGCGGGCCGCGCTGGGCGGCGCCTGGCAGGCGAACCTGAACCGCTACCTGACCCCGCAGCCCGGCGTCCCCTTCCCGCAGAAACTGGAAACCCTGACCTACGAGTTCAGCCTCCCCGGCGGGGCGGTCCACCGGGTCGCGGCGGGGCCGGTGCTGCAGACGATGCTGCGCGCGATGGCCGGGCTGGCGGCGGCCGAGGCGCTGCTGGTCTTCCTGCAGTACCGGGGGGCCAAGCGCCGCGTCAATTTCTTGACGGCGCCGCTGCGGCAGATGGCCTTCACCGCGCAACAGGTCAGCCGGGAGCGCTTCGACGGTGAAAAGGCGCACGCGCTGGAGCACGCGATCGAGCGGCTGAGCGTGCACAGCCCCGCGGCCCGGCTTTCGACCGGCGACAGCGAGCTGGCCGGGCTGGAAACGGCGGTCAACAACCTCATCTCCCGCATGCACGACGCCTACCGCCAGCAAATCCGCTTCGTGTCCGACGCCTCCCACGAGCTGCGGACGCCCATCTCCGTCATCCGCGGCTATGCGGACCTGCTTTCCCGCTGGGGGATGGACGACCGGAAGGTGATGGAGGAATCCGTGCTCGCCATCCGCAACGAGGCGGACAATATGCAACGGCTGGTGGAACAGCTGCTCTTCCTGGCGCGCGGGGACGCCGGGCACACGCCGTTTGCGCCCGTCCCCGTGGACCTCAACGCCCTGGCGCGGGAGACCGGGGAGGAATACGCCCTCATCAGCCCGGAGCATGACTGGCGCGTGAAGGAAGAGGCGAAAACACCCGCTTTGGGGGATGAGGCGATGCTCAAGCAGGCGCTGCGCGTGCTGGCGGACAACGCGCTGAAATACTCCCCGCCCGGCTCCGCCGTCACCCTCAGGGCCTACACCCACGAGAACGGCATGGCCTGCCTGAGCGTGCAGGACAACGGCGCGGGCATCCGGCCGGAGGATTTGCCCCATATCTTCGAGCGCTTCTACCGCTCCGACCCCGCCCGCGGCCGGGGCGGCACGGGGCTGGGGCTGTCCATCGCCCAGTGGATTGCGCAGCGCCACGGCGGGTATTTCGACGTGTTCTCCCGCGAGGGCATGGGCACGCGCTTCACGCTCTTCCTGCCGCCCGCCGAACAAGCCGGCGCCGCGGTGGA